>JBGVKA010000071.1:0-3759 GCA_045129715.1 Eubacteriales bacterium
CGAGAGTGTGTGCTCACCGTGGATTTAAAAGCATTTTGCCCGAAAACAGCCTCGCTGCATTCGGTGCTGCCGTTGCAATGGGAGCTGAGGAGATCGAGTTTGATCTTTGGAGCACTAAGGACGGAGAGGTGGTTTCGATACACGATCCAACGCTTGACAGAGTTTCAAACGGAACGGGTAAAATAGGAGATTACACTCTTAGTGAGCTTCGCGAGTTTGATTTCGGTGTCAAATACGGTGAAGCATTCCGCGGAATGAAAATTCCCACGTTTGAGAATATCTTAAAGAAATTCGCATGTCACTGTGTAATGAATATTCATCTAAAGACCGCCGGTGAAACACCGCAGTTTCTTGATAAGGTAGTTAAGCTTATTAAGAAATACGATTGTGAAAAATACGTTTACTTCATGAGCGGAGACGATGAACTTCTTGAGAGGCTTCAAAAAGAATATCCCGAGATAACTCGCTGCTGCGGTGGTGGAAAAGGCAAATGGGAGATAGTGGAGCGTGCTATAAAATACGGCTGTAAAAAGCTTCAGTTTGTCAAAAAATATTTCAATCAGGAAATGGTAGATAAGGCCCACGAAAACGGCATTATATGTAACGTTTTCTGGTCGGATGATCCCGAGGAGACCGGAAGCTTTTTGGATATGGGTATCGACGTTATTCTTACTAACGATTACCACAATATATCCACTATAGTTAACGAACGGGAAAAGTACATAACGTATTAATTAAAACCGAATAAATACATTTAAAAGGAGAAAAACCAATGAAAAGCAGAAAAACAGCAAAAAATTTCGTGGTGGCAATGCTTCTTATCTCGATTTGCTTAAGTAGTGTTGTTTCGGTATTTGCATCCTCGGGCACGGCTTCCGAGAGTACCGAAAGTGAAACCTTTACGACAAAATACGGAACCGTGCCTGCCGAGTATCAGGATAAGACGTTCGTTGCATTCAGTGAGGGCGTTTGCATCGGCGCGTCAGACGTCTTTAACGGTAAACAAAGCGCGGAATCCATCATAACGCTTGCGCTTGGTGCGAATTATACCAAGGCGGGCAAAAACGTAGAGATAGTTATGCTTAAGGATTACGTAGCTCCAAGCGAGTACCACGATAATCTCGCTCAGGCTCAGGCAACGATTACGCTTGATCTTAACGGAAACACCTTCTACGCACACAACCACATGTTCAGACTTACTCCCAAGAGTAACGACTATAACACAACGATAAATCTCATAAACGGAAACGTTGTGCTCAAAAATACACCCATATTACGTACGGGAAGCTATTCGAATCCCGCAAAGATATTTACGGTCAATTTTGAGAACGTTAATTTCTCCTTTGCAGAAGGATCGGCTGTAACCAGCATGGTGGTTGGATATACTAAGGGCGCAGACGTTGTCTCTAATTATGAGTTTAACTTCAAAAACTGCGTGTTTGACGTAAGAAAAGCGGCAAATCACGTCACTCTCTTTGAAGCAAACGACCCCGTTGATAAGTATCCTACTCCCGCAAATATAACCTACACGGTTGAGGACTGCAGAGTAATTGCAAACTCTCACGACAGCTATACGGTATGGGGCGTGTTTAACGAAAACTCCAGATATACCGAGAAGAATTTGTCTCGTGAGATTCAGATAAGCATCTACGAGGAAGACTTTGATTCTGTAGAGGGCAAGGTTGAAATCAGAGAGGGCAACAACATCTTCGGTGAGGCAAAGGGCTGGATATTTGCTAAAAAATCCACCACCGGTGAAGCTTATATAGAGAACGGCAGACTTTATTTCTCGGGTTCTACATACGACGTTATTTATCGTGACGGCGGTGAGACCTGGGGTAACTATACCGTTGAGGCTGATCTGTGCTATACCGATGAAAACGAGGGCTGGGGCGGCTTGCTTTACAACGTTCAGAGCGGTACTAAGTTCCAGAAAGCAGGAATAACTTTAGCTAAAAGATATTCACTTAACGGATATAGCAACGGAAAATGGGTTAACGATAAGAGCGGAGTTAACAAGGGCTTTACGCTTGATGAGAGCGTTGATTTAAGAAATGGCACTCCCTTCCGTATCAAGGTCACCGTATACAATAAGTCTGCATCTATGTATTATGCAATGCTTAATGAAGACGGATCAATGCAGACCGATTATATTCATCTTTTGACCATCAATAACATTCCCGCAGATGCTCAGACCGGTTCTATCGGATTTATGCTCTCTAAGGAGGATCACAATAGCATGTGGATAGATAATATCAAGTGCTATTCCGAAACCCTTGTCAGCTACTCCGAGAACTTTGATTCTTACGGTGATCTCACGCTTACCGAAGATGCCAATAACTCCAGCATGGGCGTATACTTTGAGAAAAGCGATAGCCTTGCAAGCGGCGGTGCTGAAATAAAGGACGGCGTTCTTCACCTCAGCGGAGGCGGTAAGGACTTTAATGCTGTCTTCTTCAATATGGGTATGAACTGGACGAACTACGTTCTTGAGTCGGATTTTACTTACATAAAGGAAGCTAACAACGCGGGATGGGGTGGACTTATGTTCCGTGCTACCGACATCAACAACTTCTGGAAGGGTGCGATAAATTCCGGTGGAAGCGGTTCTTTGGTCTCTCAGCTTAACGGCTCGTGGTATAAGAATACCAACACAAGCCAGGATTACAGCGGTGGAGCGATTGACTACGAAGAGACCATTCGTTTAAGAATAGTTGTTAACGAGAAGGTTGCAGAGCTTTACGCCGCAGAGTACGTTGACGGTAAGCTTGGAGAATGGGTGCACGTTATGACTACTGTAAGCGAGGATAAGTTCGCTGAGGCGCATATGACGGGTACCATAGGTATTATCGTAGGCGGTTCAAACAATAGCAAGGAAAAGCACATCTGGGTAGATAACATAGAAGTTAGCCGTATTATAGGCGCAGATAGATTGGCTGAAGCACCCAACGCGGCAGTTATTTATGAGCCCGAAACGGGAATAGTAAATCCTCCCGTAGTAGTTGAAAAGCTTACCGATAAGCTTTCTTCCGTAGACGGCGAGCGTGCAGCGGTAGTGATGGTTGAGCTTGACGGAAATCTTAACGTTATCGGCAAAAACGGCGAGGTTGTTACGAGTGCTTCCGAATTTATCGATACCTACAGAAGCTCGCTTATTCCCGCATTCGTTGTTGACAGCGTGGCTGAAGCTGATGCTTTGGCAAACCTTATAAACGAAAAAACTCTTATAGACTGCTACGTTGTGGCAAAGGCAGAAAACTCTGAGCTTGTTACAAGAGTTCGTACCGCATACAATACCACAGGAAAGATAAGCGGTGCTTTGATATTTGACGATCTTAACTCGCCTGAGGCAAGACAGAATGCAAGAGCTCTCGTTGCTGACAGCATGAGCTACGTTGCAATATCCCGCGCTCCTCTTACCGAGGAAACTGCATTCTACTTTGCGGCAAGACAGATCGCCGCGTGGAGCTATGCAGATAGCACCGCTGAGGTTTACAGAGGCATCGCAAACGGATATCACGGTATCATCAGCGAGGATGTTTCCACAGTTTACGACGTTTACGAAAGCATTACCGAGACCACGGTTAGCGGAAAGACCGTAGTTATAGCGCACCGCGGAGCAAATGACAGCGCCGAGGTTCCTTATCCTGAAAATACTCTTATGGGTATAAGAGCTGCTAAGGAGATCTGGGGCGCCGATGCAATTGAAATAGACTTCGGTCTTACAAAAGACGGATACATAGTGATTATGCACGACAA
>JBGVKA010000072.1:0-3279 GCA_045129715.1 Eubacteriales bacterium
AACCTTAGCCATAAGGTGCGCACACTCGAAGGTGATCTGCTTTTCGGTCTTGGGAGCAAGCTCTGCCGCCTTCTTCATAAGCTCAAGAGCGCGAGCCTTGTTATTTCTGTGAGAGTAATAGCCCATAGAAAGATTACGAAGTGCTCTGTAGTTATCCTCCTTCGCAACGATCGTCTCAAACTGCTCGATTCCCTCCTCGAAATTGCCCTTTCCGTAAAGGAGACAGCCGTAGAGGTAACGCGCGTAGTTGTTTTCGGGATCGGTGGCAAGAAGCTTTTCAAGCATATGCTTTTCGAACATTCTTGAGGGGAATGCGATTCCTACGGGAAGATTTTCGGGAGTCTTTCCGTTAACGACCGCAAGAACGATATCGGTCATTGCGCTGAGAGGACGGTACGCCTTGATGCCCTCAAGAAGAGCGGTGATCTCACCGTAGAGACCTGCAAGCGCAAGAAGCTCGGATATATCGAGAGAAACCTGGTTGATATCGGTATCAACGAGATCGGAGAATGCCTTATAGTCACCGGAGGTGATAGCGCGGAATGCGTAAGCGTAGAGGTTGAGCTTATCCTTTTCAATAGCGGATGCCCATACGCTATTTGCCTTATCCTTGTTGCCCAAGAGATACTCTGCGTATCCGAGGAACGCCTCAGCTACTACGGAACGGCCGTTGCCGTACATAGATTCGGTGAGATGATCTACAGCCTTGAGATAATCCTTACGGCGAATATCTATAAGACCGATGGAGAGCATTGCGGGTGCCTTATAATCGTAGCACCAGGATGCCTTGAAGAGATAGTCGTAGCCCGCGTCAATATTCGCAAGAGCAAGAAGAGCAAGTCCCTTGAGGTAGTATGCCTTTCCGCTTTCGTGACGGATATTGAAGCGAGAGAGAGACTTCTCTGCCATATTTGCATATTCAAGCGCAAGCTTGGGATTATCGTTCTTGAGATAAAGCTCTGCAAGGGCGGTCATCGCGGGTGCGAACTCGGGATCTCTCTTAAGTGCCTCAAGATAGCACTGCTCTGCGGAATACTCGGGAGATCTGTACTGCTCAACGTGAAGTCCCTCGAGGTAAAGCTCCTCTGCGGTCTTGACCTCCTTGAAATAAGGAAGCTCACGGCGAGGCTCGGGGATCTCTCTTCCGCTGTGATCCTTGATCTCGTAGCTGAAGTAATTGATAACGCCGGAATAAACGTTGATCTTAAGACCGACCTTAGCGTCTACGTTGCAAAGAGTAACGGTATCGTAGCAAGGAAGATCCATCTCGGTCTCGAATACTACGCCGTTTTCGTTCTCCACGACGATCCTTGCGTTCTTGATAGCCTTGGTTGCCTGAACGGAAAGCTCGCCGTTATCGGAGATGTAAAGAGCACCGTTGTCGTTTGCGAATGCGGGGATACCCTTATCGTGAATGGGGAACCATTTCTGAGAGAAGGTCTTGGTTTCATAGGGCTGAAGCCAGGTGAGGTCAGGCTGGTTGTCCGAATAGCATCCCGCCATAAGCTCTGCGTACTGTCCGTCGGTATCGGTGAGAGCCTTTTCCCAGGTCTTAGAGAGCTGGTTATACGCCCACGTGAACATCTTCTTACCGGGAGAGATGTGATGATCTGCAATATGTACTACGCCTGCCGCCTTACCGTTGTTATAGCCACCGAAGTAATCGTACTCGGACTCTGCGCTGAAGTAAGAGGTCGCGTCTTTGGTATTCTTGTGCTTGGAGATATCGGTATCACCGTTGTAGTAAATACCGTTGAACGCACCGAAGCGGTCGTTGTTTGCAATTGGATAGGTGGTAACGGAACGCTTATAGTGGAAGCGAACGTAGTTTACGTCCTCGGGGAAGAATATCTCGTAGCTCTCGTCAACCGGAACTGCGGCGTTTTCCCACCACAAGAACGAGTGACGGTGAGGTGTCGTATTGTCAAGCTTCACCTTGGTCTCGAAAATGCACTCG
This sequence comes from Eubacteriales bacterium, assembly GCA_045129715.1. Taxonomy (GTDB): domain Bacteria; phylum Bacillota; class Clostridia; order Oscillospirales; family CAG-272; genus UBA1740. Next base: position 1,958 of record JBGVKA010000072.1, read on the forward strand.
CCGTCCTTAAGAGATACGCCGATCATACCCTTCATTCTGTTAATGGGATCGTGCTCTGAGAGCCATACGGTAGCGTAATCCTCGCCTCTTTCGATATAGTAGTCTACGGGCATAAAGGTGGATGCTCTGTGGTGGAAGGGCCAGTTGAACTCAAGTCCTCCGGAGGTCCAGGAGCCAAGAACACCGATAAGCGCGGGCTTAACTACGTTGTTCTTATAGAAGAACGCATATCCGTTCTTTTTATCGTTTGCATACCAGATCTTTCCGCCAAGCTCGGGGAGTATTCCAAGCTCGATATACTCGTTTTCAAGAGTCAAGAGGGTGTACTCTCTCTTCTCGCGCACGTCGCGCTGAGCCTCAAGAACAACCTTGTTGGGATAGGGATTACCCGACGTACGCTGATGCACGCGGTTCTCCGCGAACATAGGAAGGTCTTCTTGGGGTGCTTCGGGATAGGTGTCGATTAGAATTCGTTTTTCTTCTGCGATTACCATAACAGTTCTCCTTAGTCGTTTTTATTACACTACCATTCTACAACAAGACGCCTCGATTTACAATACAAAAAAACTCACCATTGTTGTACCGTTTTATTGGACTTTTTGAAGCACTCGGCTCCGCGACGGGCAAAAAGGGACTCGTGCCGTATGCACGAGTCCCTTTGCGCTATTTAAAACTACAGAATTATATGCCGATCAACCGATCACCGAGCTGCGATAATCAGCCGCGCTTTCGGTATACTTGATAAAGCAGGAAATAATATTAAGAAGCTCCTCAAAGTTTTCCTCAAGCTGTAAGGTCTCGTCCATCATAGTCTTTTCAAGATAGCTTGTGATATGGTATTCTCCGCTCATATCACCCTTAGTATAAGTTATGGTCTCACAGAGTACGTATGCGTATACGTCAAGCTCTACGTAGTTACCGCAAGTAGCGTCCGTACCCATTACCGTGTTAAGTTTTCTACCGTTTGCGAAGAATTCAATGCCGTCCTCGTTAACGTAGAAGCGGATAGTGGGTTTTTGGGAAAGATTAAGAGTTACAAGACTTACGAGCGTGGTATTATCGGCGGTGTTTCCGAAGTTTTCGATCTCACCGCTGTAATCTCCGCCAATTACGAGAAGCTCGTTCACAAGAGCGTTTACTCTCGCGATCTCCTCGGGCGCGTTGAATCCCTTGAAGTAATTATAAGCGGACTGAACGTAGGCAAGAACGTCCTTTACAAGAGTCTTTTCGATCTCGGTTGCAGAGGCGTTATTAAGCACCTTTTCCGCATACTTGGGGATAGAGAAGGTGAAGGTTACGTTTGCCGTGGTATCACCCACGTT
>JBGVKA010000073.1:0-12697 GCA_045129715.1 Eubacteriales bacterium
GGCTTAAGTCCCTCGTAGAGCATTTTGCCGCCGATGTAGAGAAGAAGACCGAGTGCCGCCCACGGAATAAAGCCCTCGATGGCGTTGAATACCGAGGCGAGCTGAGTTACGAGAAACCAGCCGATAAGGGGCATTGCGCCCTGGAATATAGCAAAGGTGCCTGCAACCGCGAGCATCTTTTTACCGTTCATTTTAGGCTCGTTGAGTCCGTTTGCGAGGGAGACCGAGAAGGCGTCCATTGCAAGACCGAAGCCGAGCATACAGCCGTTGATGATTATATTGAGCATCGTTTTTCCTTTTTATTTTTGATAATATCGAAGAGCGTTACTTGATGAGATCGCGAACGACCTCGCCCGCTATAAGAAGACCTGCAACCGAGGGAACGAAGGAAATGCTTGCGGGGATGGGCTTTTTCGATTCGGGATCAAGAGCCCCCGTCTTTATCGGCTCCTCCTTCGAATAAAGGACCTTGAGCCTTTTGATACCGCGCTTTTTAAGCTCGGTGCGCATAACTCTCGCGAGGGGGCATACCGAGGTGTTAAAGATATCGGTTATCTCGAATTTTGAGGCGTCGAGCTTATTTCCCGTGCCCATCGATGAGATGAGAGGTACTCCGAGTGCGGAGCATTTTTCCGCGATGGCAAGCTTTGCCGAGACGGTGTCTATTGCATCTATAACGTAGTCGTATTCGGAGAAATCCATTTCCTCCGAACTCTCCCTCGTTACGAAGGCGGTGTGCTTTACGACCGTGCAATCGGGGTTTATCGAAAGTATTCTTTTTTCAAACGCATCGGTCTTGTATTCACCAAGCGTTTCGTAGGTCGCGATGATCTGTCTGTTGATATTCGACTCGGAGACCGTGTCACTGTCGAATATATCCATTTTGCCGACGCCGGCTCTCGCAAGAGCCTCCGTAACGTGACCTCCGACGCCGCCGAGTCCGAAGACGGCAACGCGACTGTTTTTTATTCTTTCAAGCGCGGTCTCTCCGATGAGCATCGCGGTTCTTTTATCTCGTTCGAGCATAATTATCCTTTCGGGGATGGCTTTGTGTCAAAGTACCCATACATTTTACCACTTTGGCGTGATATTGTCAACAAATACCTTGATTTATTTTAATGAATGTGCTAAAATTAAGTATCGCACAGGCGTGGGCGAGGTGCCCGGTGTCACTCGGCACTGTCGGTTGCCCCAAAAAACGTGCGGTGCATCCGCTCGCAAACGCTTGCGAGAGGTCTTTTAATTAACTATATTGCGAGAGGTGGCTTTTATGCTTTCAACAATTTATTCCTCGGGAGTTCTCGGTATTGACGGCTACGAAATAGTCGTAGAGTGCTGCACCTGGAACAGACTTCCTAAGTTTGAGCTCGTCGGACTTCCCGATACTGCCGTAAAAGAGGCCAAAAACAGAGTTCAGAGTGCCTGCGAAAACAGTGGAATAAAATTCCCCTCGCTCGATATTATGATAAATCTTGCTCCCGCCGATTGCAAGAAGGAGGGAACCGCGCTCGATCTTGCGATACTTTGCTCTATCTTGCACAGTGACGGAGTTATTCCGAAGGACGTTGATTTTTCGGATAAATGCCTCATCGGTGAGCTTTCTCTTTCGGGAGAGCTTCGCGGAGTCAGAGGAATACTTCCGATGACGGTATCCGCAAAGGAGTCGGGAAGGCGCGAGATATTCGTTCCGAGAGTCAACGCAGGCGAGGCAGCCGTGGTAAGCGGCATCAAGGTCTATGCGGTCGACACTCTTCTGGACCTTATAGATCATTTCAAGGGCAAGAGGCTCCTCACACCCGAGCCCGAGGGCGCGGCACTCTACGATCTTTCCGAGAGAAGCTTCTCGGGAGATTTCTCCGAGGTAAGAGGTCAGCTCAAGGCTAAGCGCGCTATGGAGATAGCCGCGGCGGGCGGACACAATATGCTTATGATAGGCCCTCCCGGTGCGGGAAAATCGATGCTCGCAAAAAGGCTCCCCTCTATTTTGCCCGATATGACTCTTGACGAGGCTATCGAAACGACTAAGGTGCATTCGGTAGTCGGTGCGCTCTCAAAGAACCTCGTTACCGAGCGTCCCTTCCGTTCACCGCATCACACGGTAACGCCCATAGGACTCGTCGGAGGAGGTCTTCACCCCGCGCCCGGCGAGATATCCCTCGCGCATAACGGAGTTCTTTTCCTTGACGAGTTCCCTGAATTTCCGAAAAAGGTCACGGATGCGATGCGCCAGCCGATCGAGGACGGCAAGATCACCGTTACCCGCGCTCTTGCAAAGGTAACCTTCCCTTCAAGATTTATGATGATCTGCGCGATGAACCCCTGCAAGTGCGGATTCTTCGGCTCGCAGGACAAGATATGCACCTGCACCCCTGCCGCAAGAAAGCAGTATCTCGACCGTATAAGCGGCCCGATGCTTGACAGAATAGATATAGAAATAGAGCTTCCCGCGGTCTCCTACGCGGAGATATCGGGCAAGACTCAGGAGGGTGAGCCCTCCAAGAACATCAGGGAGCGTGTTAACTTTGCGCGCAATTTCGCAAAGCAAAGACTCCTTAAGCTCGGTATCACGAGGACCGTTCTCAACGGAGACCTTGAGGGCGAGCTCTTCAGAAAGACCTGCACTCCCACCGAAGAGGGACAGGAGCTTATGAAGGAGGCGTTCGAAACGCTCGGACTCTCCGCAAGAGGTCACGACCGAGTGCTCAAGGTGGCAAGAACCATAGCAGACCTTGAGGGTGCGGAGCTTGTAGGCGAGGATCATATCGCCGAGGCTATTATGTACCGCTCGCTTGACAGAAAGTATTGGAGAAAATAAAATTACATAGCTTGAAGGACTCGCTCTGTATTTTAGGGCGAGTCTTTTTTGCCGTTTACGGCGTATATGTTAACTATAGTTGTCAAAAACGCGCGATTTTGTTACAAAACGCTTTGTTTGACAATACCTTTAAGGTGCGAAAAAACGGTGAAAAAATCGACGGAAATGCGTTTTAAAAACTCATTGCAACAGAAAAATCAAGCGAAAGAGCAGGAGTAAGGCGGAGTAAAAACGGAAATATCGGGCAATAAAAAAGAGGTTCTTTCGGTACAGCATCGCGAGAGCTCCGTTTTCGTCGGTAGAAACGGGGGAGTCCGTTTTTGTGCTAAAAGTAGAATTTTTTAGTTAAAATAACCAAAATATTAAAAAGCCGTTGAAACTATATAAAAATAATGATATAATATCTGCAGTCATAAAATTTTTGATATTTTCAAGGAGGAATTATGAAAAACACGAAGAAAATTTTGATGATTTTCTGCTCGATATCTGTTTTGTTCGCAACGTTATTCTCGCTTGCGTTCACAGCTGTTGCGGCAGGTACCTCCGGTGTTACGGACTCTTCCGTTACAGCGGGAAAGGGAACTCCTATTACCGAGTACGCTAATATGAAGATAAGCGTATCTCACGGCTTTGAGGATGGCTCTTCTAAGGTGCTCTTCAGCGGTATTGCGAACGGCGGCACCGTGAACGGAGGAGTTTACACGCAGAATAACGGACTCAGACAGGCGATCGCGTCGGTTTACGGTAACGAGGCGTCTATCAAGTATTACGTTATCAATTACGACACGAACAAGACCGCGGCTGACCTCTACATTCAGCCTAAGGTAGGATTCCTTGACGACGTCGAGAAGACTCCCGTTAACGGATTCGTTGCCGAGTTTGACATTGCTTTCATGACTCCCGTTGAGGTAGTTAAGGAGCAGGCTGTTGACGAGAACGGCGAGCTTATGTGGGAGACCGCAGGTGTTGACGAGAACGGTGATCCCATCTACATCCAGGCTACCGATAAGGACGGCAATCTCCTTTGGCAGACCAGCGGAACCAACGAGGATGGCAGCCCCATCTACGTTCAGGCTACCGATAAGGACGGCAATCTCCTTTGGGAGACCAACGACGAGGGCGAAAACATTCTCGACGCTAACGGCCAGCCTATTCCCGTAAAGGTTCCCGAGAGGGTTCCCGTTATGCAGAACGTTAAGGAGCCTCTTCTTTCCGACGAGGTAGAGCTTGACGAGAACGGCAACGTTGTTTACGAGGTTGACTATCAGGTTCCCATGCTTGACGAGGACGGTAACTTCGTATACGAGGAGGATGCCGACGGTAACAGAATCCAGAAGTACGTTGACGTCTATAAGAGAGACGCAGACGGCAGACCTATTGTTAAATATAAGCCCGTCGTTGACGCTAACGGCGAGATAGTTATGGTAGATAAGGTGGTTGAGGGCACGTGGACCGGTCTTTCCACCTCTCTCGGTATCGGTATGTATAACACCCATACCTACAAAGAGGGTAAGGTAGACCTTCTCACCTTCAAGACTAACACCACAACCCCCGGTAAAGAGGTATCTCTTGAGAGTCCTTCGGGCAACCTTCTTGAGAATCCTCCCAAGTTCACTATGGGACGTAACGATTGGTGCCACATTACCGTTCAGTACGATGCTAAGACTCTTCTTACCTACGTTTACGTTGGAAGAGACGACAGCGAGTTTGATACCGACGGTGACGGCAAGGTCGATTACCGCGGAAGACTCCTTATCGCCATCAGAAAGGCTACTTATAAGATGGAGGACGGTTCCGTAGTTAACGTATATCCCCTCCAGTTCCGTCTTGGATGTAAGTCCACCACCGGCGTAGTTGCATTCGATAACTTCATCGGCTATCAGGGTACCACCATCCACGACCCCACAGTTCTTAACAGCAAGGCTTCCTTCGAGAAGTACCTCTACCTTGCAGACATCCTTGAAAATACAACAGAATATAAAACCGTGAAGGATAACGCCGGAAACACCGTATATCAGGTGCTCACCGACGAGGACGGCAACGTTCTTTACCTTCCCGCTTACGAGACTAAGCAGGGCGAAAACGGCGAGCTCGTTTACGTTCTTGACGACGACGGAAACAAGATCCCTCTTTACGAGACCGATGCTTTTGGAAACAAAGTTCCCGTGTACGTTCAGGCGTATGAATACGCTACCGACGAGAACGGTAACGTTATCTATGAGATACTTACCGACGCTAAGGGCAACCCCGTTTACGAGGTTGAGACCGATGCGAAAGGCAATACTCTCTACGTAGAAAAGAAGGATGAAAACGGAAACGTCGTATACGAGCTTGCTAAGGACGTTGACGGTAAAACCATCCTCTATACCATAAAGAAGGATGCGAGCGGCAATCCCGTTTACGAGACCGACGAGGACGGAAAGATCCTTACCGATAAGTACGGCGTGAAGATCCCCGTTTACCAGCTTGATGCAAACGGTGACAAGATCCCGCTCTACGCTCTTGATGCAAACGGCAAGAAGATCCCCGTTTACGAGCTCGACGGTAACGGCAACAAGATCCCCGTTTATAAGACCGATGCAAACGGTGTTAAGATCCCCGTTTACAAGACCGACATAAACGGTGACAGGATCCCCACCTACAAGCTTGACGGTGAGGGCAACAAGATCCCTGCCTTCAACGACGACGGCACTCCCGTATACGAGAAGGCTTACCTCTACGATACTCTCGGCAAAAAGGTTCCCGTTTACGAGCTTGACGCTGACGGCAACAAGATCGTAGTTAAAGAGGGTGACACCTCCGTTAACAGATATCAGGCGTTCAACCTTCTTGCGACCGACGATGAGCTCAGAAGAGTTTACAGCGGTGAAAACTACGGCGGAGATCCCACCGTTGAGGACGTGATTGCTCTTGAGCACGCTATCGCACTCTACGAGGCTTACGCTGAGGATAAGAAGAACAACACCGCAAGCACCGCGACTCTCGTCAGCTGCTACTACGAGATGCTTGAGGAGGCTAAGCGTGAGAACGCGGCTACTTATCTTTCCTACGCTCTTGACGCAAAGAACACCGAAAGAACTCTTGACAACTACGCCGACAGAGCCGCTAAGGTTACCAAGGCAAGAGAGTTCTACAACTCCGTAGGAAGCATTATTCTCCGTGACGGTAACGGTGACTACGGTGAGGCAGTTAAGATCCTTGACGCGCTTGAGATCGTCGTAAAGAGCGACGAGGCGTCCAAGAAGTTCATCAACGCGGTCAACATCTACAGCAACAGCGTTGCTTACGGTGCAAGCGCGACGAGAATAAAGGCTCATTACGAGAACGCAAACTATTACTTCCCGAACATAACTCAGGATTACCTTAAGGCTGATACGAATCTTGATTCCGCAAGCGTATCTGCTCTTACCGCTGCGGTCAAGACCTTCAAGGCTGCTGCAAACGTAGTAAGTAACGAGACCACCGCTTATAACACCGCAAGATTCGTTGGAATCGTTGGCGTTATAGAGAAGCTTACCACGGGAACGTGGGCAAACGACGGTGAGGCAGTTGAGGAGCTTTGGCTCCGCGCCCTTGATATCATTCTTGCGGGCGACTACGATAGCACCGATCCCGATTTCGCTGCGGCGAAGGTCCTCTTTGACTCCGCAAACGAGTATTTCTGGAGCAAGCTTCAGGGAACTCACATTCAGGTTATCAGCGAAAAGCTTGATAGCTACAACGACCCCGATATGACCTATATTGATAAGGCAGGTATCTGTACCTACGTTGACCGCTACATTGAGGCTAACGAAAAGTACCTCGACGTTGACAGCATCGATATCACCAGAGAGCTTTCGAGAAACGAGGCTTACAAGGTTCAGCTCAACCTTCTCGTTGGCGACTACAAGAAGCTTCTTACCGAGAACGCTCCGAGATTCATCAACGTTGTAAGAATGTCCAAGAACTACAGCACCTACGCTGAGCTCAAGCCCCTTTACGACGAGGCGACCAAGTACTACTACACGATGAACATCGAGGGTGAGGGTATGGAGGAGTGCCTTGCAGATTACGAGGAGCTCCGTGCTCTTATCACCGCTATCGAGACCGACTCTCAGGCGTTCATCGATATCGTTTACGGTGACGTTACCGACGAGAGCGGAAGCGCGATCTTCGATGCAATGAGCACCATCACCGATAAGAGTGAGCTTTACGACTCGCTCAGAGCGGCTTATCTCTGCCTTGAGAACCTCGACGTTACCTATCCCGGTGCAAGCGAGGCTAAGGCTATCTACGACGCTAAGTATCAGGAATATAACGCAAGCGCATCCGTAGTTAACTCCGAGATCGCAGGCTGTGAGACCGTCGTATACGCGGCTCGCGGAAACTGGACCTACGATATAGTCGTTGTATTTGCTAAAAAACTTATTAATGCTAAGTAAGGGGTAATGAGAATGAATAAAAGATTAACGAGACTCATTTCTTTGGTTCTCACGCTCGCTTTGCTTGTTTCGGCGTTTTCCGTGCTCACCTTTGCGAGCACGGATGCCACCGCAAAAAGCGGCGCGTCCGTTGCATCGACCGATGAAATAGAGTTGATCATAAACAGACCCTTCGATGAGGGTTGGAACTATTCTAACGGCTTCACTACCACGATAGCGGGCAATAACAATTACGCTATCGAGTACGAGGAAGACGAAAACTACAATTATAACTATTATCTCCGCGTTGAGACCGTTGACACGACGGCAGGCTATCTTGAGCTTTCCTACGGAGATGACTCTCCCGAGTATACCACCACCGTTCTTGAGCTTGATTTCAAGACCGACGACTTCTGTAATTTCGGCTCTCCTGTTATCTACTTCACCTCCGGTGATGCAGAGACCAAGGGCGTTTACACCAAGTTCCCCCTCGTTGCTATCACTAAAAACGAGCTCGTGCTTTCTCCCTCCGGAACGAACTCCGCAGATACCAAGCCCTCCTACGTTGCAGGCGGACTTGACGGAGAGTGGGTACACTACGCTATCGCGTTCCGTCCCGACCAGAGAAAGTGCCCCGAGTGTGGCACCGTATACGATCTCACCGTAGCGAACAAGGCTTCTCTTGAGTGCAAGTGCACCTTGGATCCCGAGGATGAGACCACTTACGGCGTTTCCGTCAGCGAGATGGATAAGATCATGACCGCCCGTATCTACTTCTCCTACAGTGATTCCTTTAACGCCGCAAGCGCAGTAAAGGCTCCCTCGAGAGTTGATAAGATCGATCTTAACAATACCTATTATTATGATATTAACTACGATGGAATCGCAAGCATCACGTCCTTCTTCCTCGGTACTCCCGCGAATACCGCTACCGAAAGACACAGCTATTGCGTTGACAACGTAAAGTTATACAGCAACGTTACCGCTCCCACCACCATACCCGCATATCTCGGCTACGGCTCCATGGTAGACGCAACTCAGGCGAAGACCGAGGAGATTATCGGATCTGCGCACGGTAAGACCACCATTCAGCATATGAATGAGGGACTTGTAATGAAGGTCAACTTCGAGTACTGCGTTGATGCAGGAGAGAAGAGAGCTATCCTTACCGACGGCAAAGGAAACGCTTACGGCTCTCCCGTTAAGATCGACGGCGAGGTATTCGTACCCCTTCAGGCGATCCTTGAGTGGATCGGTTATCCCCTTTATCAGCACGATGACGGACTCTCCTTCGATATTTCCACCGATAAGGGATCTACCTTCATCGCGATCGGAAGAAAGACCGCTACCGTTAACGGAAAGCTCGTAGAGCTTGACGCGGCTCCCGGTATCGCAACCGACGAGGCAACCGGTGAGCAGTACATAGTCGTATCTAAGGATGATATCTCCAAGATCTTCGCAGGCTACTACGTAACCTACGACGATATGGGACTTATCGTAGTATCCGAGGGTGAGAACCTCTTCAACAGAGATGCAGACCTTACCCTTATGCTTGACGTAATGAAGGGACTTATCTTCGGTAACCTTACCGCAGAGCAGTACTACGATCTCGTTAAGGCAAACACCAACGGCTTCCAGCATCCTTACATCATCGCGGATCAGGAGCAGTTTGACGCTCTCAAGGCGGCTTACGCTGAGACTGAGGACGAGGAGCTTAAGGCTTACCTCGACGCTATGATGCAGACTGCTAACGACGTCTTCAACAACTACACCGCAATCCCCACCATCGAGGGACCCGCATTCGGAACTCCCTTCAAGCTCGCTCTCTTCCAGAAGACTCTCGGCGATACCTACTTCTTCAACGGAACCACGAGCGGCGGAACCCTTCTTACCACCAACAAGTCCTCCGAGGCGGCTGACGTATATCTCGAGGAGGCTTATTCCAATGACGGAACCGAGCTTCTCGGTATGAGAATCTACTACTACGCTGCAAACGACACTAAGACCTACATCAGACTTTACGAGAGTGCTATCGGTGAGCCCGGCTACGGCAAGGGCGGTATCACCTTCGTTACCAGAGCACCCTCCGAGTATTACACCTATCACTCCGTTGCAAAGACCTTCGTAGTAACGAGTGAGGACGGCAACAACGCTTACTATCTCGGTGCTTCTCAGAAGGCTGAGACCTTCACCGCGTACAACACCGTTTCTATCAGCGGCTCCAACCAGAACACCGTTGACAGAACTCAGTTCCCCGCGCGTATCGTATCTCTCGTTTCCGTAGACGACGAGACGTTCGGAGACTTGGCGGCATCCGGAACCTCCGGCAAGAACGCTATGTACGAGTATCTCTTCGATACCATCAAGAACCCCTATGCAAACCTCGGTAACAACGGTTACGACGGAGGCGGACGTAATCCCTTCCTCGTTGAGACCGCTGAGAACGTCAAGCTTATGGCGTTCGCTTACCAGATCACCGGCGAGGATATGTATGCTATTCTTGCATACGAGCTCTACAGCTCTCTTGCATCCTGGACTCACTGGGCACCCGCATACTTCCTTGACTGTGCAGAGGCTACCGCAAATATTGCTATAGCTTACGACTGGCTTTACAACGTATGGAAGACTCTCGGCTACGATCTTGCTGAGATCGAGTCCGTTATCTACAAGAACGGTCTTCTTTCCGGATACAACTACACCAATAACATTGAGTTCAACGAGAGCCTTCTCAGCAACCAGGGTATCTTCAGCGTTTACAACACCGCTACGGACTCCTGGAACCTTCTCGGAAGCTCTGCTATGGCTATCACCTCTCTTGCTCTTCTCGGAACCGATTACCTCAACAACGGCTACGATTACGATGCAAACCTCAACGAGAGCGAATCCTCCGACCGTAACACCAACGAGCTTGGATACGTTAAGGCGGCTCTCTCGCTCCTTACCTCTAACTACGAAACTCTCTCGGCTATCGGTCTTGATATGTACGCTCCCGACGGATCGTTCATCGAGTCTGCAACCGTATGGAGTGACGCTACCTCGAGCTTGATGCTTCTTTCTTGGGCATACAACAAGGTATTGGGAACCGACCTCGGTCTTTCTGATACTTGGGCTCTCGATAAGACCTTCTACTACGCTTATCAGGTAGAGTACAAGACCACCGACGGATACAAGTACTGGGCGTACAACCAGGCTATCGGCGATTTCATCAACACCGAGCTTGCTTACTACGCGGCTGACGTTCTTGGCGATATTACCATCGCGGCTATCCGTACCGAGCAGATCGGCTTCAAGCCCGTAAGCATGTGGGATATCCTTGCATACGATCCTGCATACGTAAGCGCAGAGCTTGATAAGACCGGCTCCAACTTCTCACTTGACTACACTCTTGAATCCTGCGAGGGTATCATCAGCCGTTCCTCTTGGGCGGACAATGCGCTTTACGTAGGTATCATGGGTAACGCTAACAACGCTCCCGGCGGACAGATCGACGCAGGTAACTTCGTATACGCCAACAACGGTATTATGTGGTTCGCAGATCTCGGTGCCGAGACTCACACCGTATACGGCTACAGTGAGGTTGCGTACAGATACGGCTACTACAGACACACCGGTGAGGGTGCTAACGTATTCCTTATCACCACTAAGGTCAACGAGCAGGTTATGCCCTACGGTCAGTCCACCGAAGGCGTAGGCTACATCAGTGACTACTACACCTCCGAGTACGGTATGTATACCATCATCAACAACTCCGGCGTATATCTTGATAAGACCACCAGCGCAATGCGCGGACTTCTCCTTACCAACAACCGTAAGACCGTTGTAGTTCAGGACGAGGTAGTCTTCAAGACCACTGAGGAGTGCGCGTGGGTATCTCAGACCGCTTACGACAGCATCTCCTTCTCCGACGGAAACAGAACCGCTATCCTCACTAAGAAGAACGCGGACGGCAGCAACACCTACTTGAGAGCTACCATTCTTGATTCCACCGGAACTCTTGCCTTCAGCGTAAGAAACGCTTATGAAAACATCTTCAGCAACGTTTACAAGAAGGAAGATTCTCAGAAGGGCGGAGAAATGTACACCGCAGAGCTTGACAGAAGCTCCCTTAAGAGACTCGTTATCACTCAGTCTCTCGCATCCTCCTTCAAGGTTGCAGTAGTATTCGAGGCGGTTGGAAACGTTTCCTCTCCCGTTGAATACGAGTACACCGATCTCGATAAGTGGGGTCCCTCCATCATCACCGATAAGTTCATCGCATCCGAGGTGAACGACAACGTTCTTTCCTCTCCCTCTATCGATGACGTAATGTACTACTCCACTCAGGCTAACGGCTACCTTGGAAGCGGTAACGCATTCATGGCTCTCAGACTTAACGACTTCTTCCGCGCTTTGGTTCGTGTTTATAACTGCGAATTCTGGCTCGGTGCAGAAAGTATTAAGGAAAACGCAGCTGCTGAATACGCTTACTACGAAAAGTGCAAGGAGCAGTACGACTCGTTCCAGAGAAACGTTAACGCGTTCATCAACGATACCAAGAAGATCGCAGCCAACATGAGCGGCTACGAAAGATAATTTTCGAAGAGCTTGGTATTTGAATAAACTATAGGAGCCGCCCTCACGGACGGCACCGAATAAAAACGGCAGAAGCATTGTCATTAAAGCGGTGCTTCTGCCGTTCATTTTATATAAATAAGGAGAGAATGGAAAAATATTTTTTTGAAATTTCAAAAATTATTTTTGTGTTTTTGAAGATATTCTAAATGGTAAATATACCCAAAAAGGCATATTTTAGTGGAAAAAGAGGCTAAAAAGCGTTAAAAATCACCTAAAATTTACCAAAAATAACGCTTTAAAAATTTTTTTAATTTTTTTCAAAAAAACTATTGACAAATCAGAAAACTTTTGATATAATACTTAAGCGCGGTGTGGAAGGTTAGCTCAGTTGGGAGAGCATCTGCCTTACAAGCAGAGGGTCACAGGTTCGAGCCCTGTACTTTCCACCATAGCTTTTTAGTAGCAATACTAAAGAAGCTTTTAAGGGGCTTCCCCTTGTTATTGAGAGTTTGGCTTGGTAGCTCAGTTGGTTAGAGCGCTAGCCTGTCACGCTAGAGGTCGTGGGTTCGAGCCCCATCCGAGTCGCCATTCTCAATACGCCTCTGTAGCTCAGTTGGTAGAGCAGAGGACTGAAAATCCTCGTGTCGTTGGTTCGATTCCGACCGGAGGCACCATATGCGGATTTAGCTCATTTGGTAGAGCGCCACCTTGCCAAGGTGGAGGTGGCGGGTTCGAGCCCCGTAATCCGCTCCAAAAAAGATCCAAGTCAAATGTCTTGGATTTTTTTCTTTTTTTGAGCGGTTAGGGGCATCGAACACCGCCAATAACCTAAAGGTTATGGGTTCGAGTCCTGTCGAGTCGCATACTCGTTGATTGTCGGGCATAAAGCCCTTCGCCAACTCGTTGCTTTGTCGCCTTCCGTCAACGA
>JBGVKA010000074.1:0-8687 GCA_045129715.1 Eubacteriales bacterium
AGCGTATTCAACTAAAAACAAAACTGACACCGTATGAAAAACGATGTCAGTTTCAAGAAATAATGAGCTTTTAAGAGCAAACCAAAGCTATTCTATGAAATGTCTTTTTATTTCGTGTCTATTGCCTTGGGTTCACTCCACGCGAGTGCTCGCTTTTCTATAATAAATTGTAAATTACTCCTTGGGAGCGGCATCCTTCATAGAAAGATTCTGTCTGCCCTTCTCGTCGGTTCCGAGGAACTTAACGCGAACTGCATCGCCAACGCTTACAACGTCCTCAACCTTCTCGGTTCTTTCCTTCTGAAGCTTGGAGATGTGAACCATACCCTCCTTACCGGGAGCGTACTCAACGAACGCACCGATAGGAATGATTCTGGTTACTACAGCATCGTAGGTCTCGCCTACAACGGGCTCAAATACGATAGCGTCGATGATGGACTTAGCCATATCTGCGCTGTCACGGTTAACTGCCGCGATGAAGACAGTACCGTCGTCGTTGATATCGATCTTAGCACCGGTATCTGCAACGATCTTCTGAATAACCTTTCCGCCGCTACCGATAACCTCACGGATCTTATCGGGATTGATGTGCATGGTGATCATCTTGGGAGCGTATGCACTTACCTCGCTGCGAGGTGCTGCAATTGCGGGAAGAATAACCTTGTCAATGATCTCGTCTCTACCCTGGTGAGTAGTCTCAAGAGCGCGCTTGATGATCTCGGGAGTAAGACCGTCTACCTTAAGGTCCATCTGAATGGAGGTGATACCCTTGTGAGTACCTGCAACCTTGAAGTCCATATCTCCGTAGAAGTCCTCAAGTCCCTGAATATCGATCATGGTATCCCAAGAGCCGTCCTCAGCGGTGATAAGACCGCAGGAGATACCTGCAACGGGAGCCTTGATCGGAACGCCTGCATCCATAAGTGCAAGGGTGGATCCGCAAACCGAGCCCTGAGAGGTAGAACCGTTGGAGCTTACAACCTCGGAAACGAGACGGATAGCGTAGGGGAACTCCTCCTCACTGGGAAGAACGGGAACGAGCGAACGCTCTGCAAGAGCACCGTGACCGATCTCACGTCTGCCGGGAGAACGGAGTGCCTTAGCCTCACCGGTGGAATAACCGGGCATATTGTAGTGGTGCATATATCTCTTGGAATCCTCGCTGTCAAGGCCCTCAAGCTTCTGAGCATCGGAAAGAGTTCCAAGGGTTGCGATAGTAAGAACCTGAGTCTGTCCTCTGGTGAAGAGTCCCGAGCCGTGTACTCTCGGAATTACGCCTACCTCGGATGCAAGAGGTCTGATCTCGTCCATACGTCTTCCGTCAACACGCTTCTTGTCAACGAGGAGCCAACGGCGAACGATCTTCTTCTGTATCTTGTAGATAAGCTCGGGAAGGATAACCTTGATATCGGGGTACTTTTCCTCGAAGGTTGCTACGATATCGTCCATAATGGGCTGCATCTTAGCATCTCTTACGTTCTTATCGTCGGTATCGAGAGCATCCATAACTGCCTTCTCGCAGTATGCGAAGATCTCGTCGAACATATCGTGATCAAGCTCACCGGAGGTGTAAGAGAACTTGGGCTTACCAATCTCTGCAACGATGCCGTTGATGAAAGCAACGAGCTTCTTGATCTCCTCGTGAGCCTGCATAATAGCCTCGAACATAACGTCGTCGGAAACCTCGTTAGCACCTGCCTCGATCATAACAACCTTTTCCATAGAGCCTGCTACGGTAAGCTCAAGGTCACTGACCTCGCGCTCTGCAGCGGTGGGGTTAACTACGATCTTGCCGTCAACGAGTCCCATAAATACGCCGCCGATAGGTCCGTTCCACGGAATATCGGAGATGGAGAGAGCGATGGAAGCACCGATCATAGCGGTGATCTCAGGGGAGCAATCGGGATCTACGGACATAACCGTAAGAAGAAGGGATACGTCGTTACGAAGATCCTTGGGGAAAAGGGGACGAACGGGACGGTCGATAACGCGTCCTGCAAGCACAGCCTTCTCGGAGGGCTTGCCCTCACGCTTAAGGAAGCCGCCGGGGATCTTTCCTACTGCGTACATTTTTTCATCATAATCTACCGAAAGGGGCAAGAAATCAATGCCCTCACGGGGTGCTGCGGATGCGGTTGCGCAGCAAAGAACGGTCGTTTCACCGTAGTGAACGAGCGCGGAGCCGTTTGCAAGACCTGCGATCTTACCGGTCTCGATAACGAGAGGTCTGCCTGCAAGCTCATAGGTGTAAACCTTGTAGTCGTCAAAAGTTTTAATTTTTTCTACCATTTTGTCCTCCATTTTTTTGAGGTGACGAACATAGCACTTAATTATATCCCGAAGCTTTTTTCTCTCTTCGACACATAATTAACTGCTACTTTCGTCCACTCTTCTTTACATTTTTTATTATTTTTTTGAAATTGACGCTCAATTTCTTGGGGTTTAAAAACGTTTTTTGCGCTTTCGCAACAAGCGGGAACGAAAAAAATCGTTCCCGCTTTGTTTTAAAAGCCATAGCAGGAATACCTGCGGAGAGCTCTCGGAAATTACTTTCTGAGACCGAGCTTCTTGATAACAGCTCTGTATCTCTCGATATCCTTCTTCGCGAGATAGTTAAGGAGCTGCTTTCTGTGACCTACCATCTTGGAAAGACCTCTCTGAGAATGGAAGTCCTTGGGGTTCTTCTTCATGTGCTCGGTAAGGCTATTGATTCTGTCAGTAAGAATAGCTACCTGAACCTCGGGCGAACCGGTGTCCTTCTCGTTGATCTTGTACTCTGCGATGATGGCGGTCTTAGTTTCCTTAGTAATCATCTTTTTCTTCACCTTTCTTTTTATTTTTCGCCTAAAGCCGCGTGCAATGCGGGTGAAAAGCACAGGCTATGCAAGGGTATATCCCAAACAGAGCAAGGCCATACAAAGCACAAAGCCATAGGTCAACACGCTAATTATAACACATTCGTTCTAAAAAGTAAATAGTTTTTCAGAAAAAATATTTATTATTTAATTTATTTTTTCAAGAAGAGCAAAGAGAGCCTTGCTTCTGTGGGATATTCTGTTCTTTTCCTCGTCGGTTATCTCTCCCACCGAGCAGTCGTAGCCCTCGGGCTTAAATATGGGATCGTAGCCAAAGCCTCCGGTTCCGTGTCTTTCGGTAAGTATCTCACCGTACATATATCCCTCTGCGGATATCTCCTTGCCGTCGGGATACGCGATGACCATAGCGCAGGTGTAATGCGCGCCTCTGTCCTCTTTATCGCGGAGCTTTTCAAGAAGAAGGTCGTTGTTTGCCTCGTCGTCTGCATTTTCTCCGTCAAGGCTGGCAAATCTCGCACTGTATATACCGGGAGCACCGTCAAGCGCGTGGGCACATATTCCGCTATCGTCGGCAAGACAGGCGCATCCCGAAATATCTCTGAGCTCCGTTGCCTTTTTGCGAGCGTTTTCCATAAAGGTCTTGCCGTCCTCTACGGTCTCAAAATCAATTCCCGCCTCTCTCATTGAGACTATCTCTTCAAAGCGAGTGCCGAGCATTGCCTTTATTTCCTTTATCTTATGCTTATTGTTCGATGCGATTATAAGCTTCATTTTTTCTCTTCCTTATTCTATTATATTAAGCGAGGACCTCCGCTAAAGCGCGGAAGTCCTGCTTTTTTAGGTTAAACGCCTTTGGTCATTCCTCGACTTCCGTCTTTGTTAAGGTCTGTGTCGTAATGCTCTTAAGCTTATTGTAGGTATAGGTTCCCATACCGCTATCAGCCTTCGTCGTGCCTGCGCACGCCTCAAAGGGAGTCATATTGACGTAGGTTATGCTCTTTGTGATCTGGTAGGGGTATTTAACGGTGGTCTTTGTGGGAGTCTCTCCGTCAACGTAGGTCTTCTCAAATATTACGTCGGGAAGGTCGTTGAAGAGATAGGTCTTCTTATTTGCGTTTGAGGTAAAGTTCTCAAGGGTTATATTTTCCGGCATATAGCAGGTGTAACCGAAGTCCCAAAGCCAATATGCGCCTGCACCGTTGTTATTGCTGTTCCAACCGGTGTTTTTAATATTGAAGCCGGAATTGATAATGTATGCGTAATTGTTTTTGGTGCTCTTGTAGATACCGCCCTTATCGGTGTTATAGCTCGGATGGTTTTCGAAAACGCAATCCTTAAGTATCATATCACCACGGAAGGTTGCACCGTAGTCGCTTCTTAAGGATATGAACGAGCTACCGATGATCTTGGTAACTCCCTCGGCAATAAGCGTTCCGCCTCCGATAACGTTAAAGCTATGACCTATAGTGGTATTTCTGAGCGTTGCATTCCAGAAGCCCTTATGAGCATCGAAGCGGTTGATCTCGCAGCCTTCGAAGGTAAGGTTTCTTGAGCCGTTACTCGACATAATTCCCCAATACTTTGAGTCTCCGAGTCCCGTCTCTGCCTTCTGAACTACGTTCGTGAAGGTTACGTTGCAGCTGTATTCAAGAACGAAATCGTAGCTTCCCATAGGTACGGGATTTGGAATGGAGCCTCCCGTGGATGCCGTAGCAGGCTTATCCTCGTAATAGGTGGTGTGTCCGTCAAGGCTTGAATCCATAACGTTAAGATTGTATACCTTCTCAACCAAGAAGAAGCCGTAGTAGGGATAGCTCTCGTGTCTTGAGCCGTAAGCAAGCTTACCGTTCGAGCCGGTATGCTTACTGTCGGGAGTGTATCCGCATCCCTCGGGATACGAGCCAAGCTCAGGCTCGTTAAGCATCTCGTGATCAATGTTCTTGAAGGTTACGTTTGAGCGGTATACTCCGAATCCGCGCCTGTATGAGTGATATTTATTTGCGTGAGTGGTTTTTACGGTGGTGGGGTTGCCGTCCGCATCCGTCGATGGCATATCGTAGGTTGTGCTCGCAACGACGGTGCAGCATATGTTCTTAAAGCTACCGTTTTCAACGGTTACCGCCTTCTCGTCAACTCTGT
Source organism: Eubacteriales bacterium (assembly GCA_045129715.1). Lineage (GTDB taxonomy): Bacteria > Bacillota > Clostridia > Oscillospirales > CAG-272 > UBA1740. Next base: position 4,956 of record JBGVKA010000074.1, read on the forward strand.
ATATACGAAGGGTCGTGACCATATCGAAATCGAATACGATGGGGGTATCTGCGGCAAGCGTTCCGTCGGGATTTATGATCACTATATCGGTGCGCTGGCTTCCGCTGTTTTCATTCGCACCGTGACGGATGTAATCTCTGTGAGAGCTGCTGATTATCTCAAGCATACTCTTCGACTGAAGCTCGGGAACGAGCCAGGAAAGACTCGTCGTTCCTCTCGGAATAGAGATGGTGAGCTGCCCTGTAAGCTCCTGCATCGTAGACATCGGAACGCTCTTATAGGAGCTTTCTCTTTTGAGCTCGAATAGTGGCGTGGATCTGTTTGCGTAAGCCGACTCGCCAACGTCGTCAACTATGAAGGTTGCTCCGCAAAAATCAACGTCGGTATTGATCGGAATGCTCTTGGTGTAATTATCGGGAGAAATATGATATACCGCTCCTGCCTCGCCTATGACCTTCTGACCGCAGGCATTAGCAAATACGTGAGCGTTATAGATAGCCTCAAAATCACAGAGCTCGTCACTTCCGTTCGCGCCGAATTCCGAGTAGTATACCTTATTTACGGTCTTTTCGCACTTGAAGGATGCCGCAAATACGATATCACCGGTGACACTGTAGAAATACTCGTTGGCAAATTCGTAGAACGCCTTGTCAAATCTGTTCTTATACGCGCATTCTATGATAAAATTATTGCCGCTGACGTATGCTCTGAAGCCCTCGTCTCCCGCATACTCGGCATATCTGATTATGATATATTTTCCGCTTGAAACTATATTCGCGGACGATACGGTCTTAAGACGGTATCCCGATACCGCGTAAAGATCTGCCGCAAACGAATCGATATGCGTGGTTTCGTATCCCGACATCTGCGCCGCATAGTCAAGCACGAGGCTATAGCCCGTGATCGGATTTGAATTTATAAGGATCTCGTCAACGGGGTATTTCGTGATCTTTTCGTAATCAACAAAGCCCTCGATCGAAGCGTACTCAAGCTTCGTCGTGCTATCGGTGATTCCGAGATAATCGTTGAGGAATTTATCAAATATCGATCTCATTATCGAATTGGTGCTTCCCGCAATAACGATGCTGTTGCCGACACGCTTAATGATCTCGCCCTCTTTTCCGAGATGATGCTCGGTCACGCAATACTCCGCGTCTCTGCCCTTCGCCTCAGCACCGATAATGATCTCGCAATCGGTACCCGTCGCACCGTCTACGTCGGAAACCGCGTCACCGACGGTTACCCCAAGCTCTCTTAAAAGCTCAACGAAGGTATCCGCAAGTATTTTACCGGTAGATCCGGAGTAAGCGGTGTTTACGACGGTGAATTTTGCCTCTCCGTTTTCGATAAGAACGAGGATATCCGTCTCACCGCATACGGTACACTCACCGTTTTCAATATCGTGTCCTTTAGCTAAGGTATCTCTGTAGGTGAAATAGTCGCAATTCTCACATTCCGAGAACTCGCGGCCGCCTCTGGTACAGGTAGCACTGTCTCCAAACCACTCGGACATCTTATGCCCAAGTGCCTCGATCTTTTCGCCCTTTTTATAATCGCAAGCGGTGCATTCCTCGTAATCAACGTAGCCGTTTTCGGTGCAGCTGACCTCTGCGTTTTCATATTTAATTATATTGTGACCGAGAGCGTCGGTTATCTCACCACCGTAAAGATCGCATCTCGTACACTTGATGCAATTGTGAGAATATCCGGGCTCGGTGCAGGTGGGATCGCAGTCAGCCATATGCTGCATATCGTGTCCCTTTGCATTGGTTTTTGCGGTTTGCACACTTCCGCAGCTCGTACAGGTTCTGCTATGCGTTCCCGCCTCGGTACAGGTGGCACTGTCCTCTCCCCACGCACCGTAGGTGTGAGTGTGTCCGCATGAGGCAAGGCAGAGAGCTACGGTCAACGCTCCGATGAGGAGAAAAATTTTAAGTATTGATCTTTTCATATTGTGTCCGTCCGTTTATATAAAGTCTGACGTTGCATATATCAAACGTTTTCTCGCGCTTGATATCTTATTCCGATAAATTTTATTGCTGAGTTACAGGTTCGTGACACCGAGAGCATTCACCGTTTTCGTCAGGAGCGTGACCGAGCGAATCTGTTTTTTCTCCCTCAAAATAATCACATCTGGAGCAGTTCTTATAGTTACTGTATCCTTCTTCCGTGCAGGTCGGCTCACTGTCCTTATGCTTGACCATCGCGTGCCCGAGATGCTTTATAGTTTGAGTTTCAGTCTCGGTGCATACCGTACACATTCTGTCCTGAAATCCCTCGTTCGTGCAGGTCGCCTCGGTGCTCACCACCCATTCTGTCATCTCGTGACCGTGGGCATCTATTCTCTCGCCCTCGTAGTATTCACATCTTGAGCAAGCGGAATAGCTTACGCATCCAATCTCGGTGCAGGTGGGCTCGCGATCCTTATAGTCTATCATATCGTGACCTATCGCCGCGGTGGGCACGGTTTCAGTCTCCTTGCAAAGCTCACACGTCCTTGTGCGCGCACCCGGTTCCGTACAGGTCGCACTATCCTCGCTCCACTCACCGAATTCGTGATTGTGAGTATCAATTCCCTCGTAGAGAGCGGGATTCTCGCAGGAGACGAGGCAAAGAGCTGCGCTCAATACTAATATTAAAATTGAAATTCCTATTATTCTTTTGGTCATAAGCTCCTTGCCTCACTTTGCGAAAAATTTCATTTTTGTCTTATCCTATGTTGATCTTGGTTACGGGGATAGACTTAAGCTTGTTGTAGGTGTACGTCGGATAATCCCTATATCCGCTTGATGAATTTCTCTGATAGGTACCCTTGCAGGTAGCGATAGCACTCTTCATGTTTTTCTGAGTGATCGTTTTGGTTATAACGTACGGATGTCTTACGGTAAACTTACCGGGAGTTACGCCTTCCTTATATGTGCTTGTAAAGATAATATCGGGAAGGTCGTCATATACGTAAGTGTTTTTGGAATGTGACTTGAAGTTGTCTATCGTAACGTTTACAGGCATATAGCAGGTGTATCCGAAGTCCCAATACCAATAACCGCCGAGATATCCGTCGGTACCCGTGGAGTATCCGCTGTTTTCTACGGCAAATCCACTATCCATTATGTATGCCGTGGCTTCTCCGCCTATAACATTCGGAGTACTCTGCTTCCAAGAGGTATAGGTCTTTCTTCCCTCATACGTGCAATCCTTAAGGATTATATCGCCGTTAAAGGTTGCTCCGTAGTCTCCGCGGAAGGTCATAAAATTAGACTTTGAAGCCTTGGTAACGTTCTCAACGTAAAGAGTTCCGCCTCCGATAACCTGGAAGGAATGTCCGATATAAGTATCCTTAATATTTGCGTTCCAGAATCCACGGTGAGCGTCAAAGCGGTTGATCGCACAACCGAGGAAATTGAGATTCTTTGTGCCATTACTCGACATGATTCCCCAATATCTCGTATTGGTAAGATAGCTGAAATCTCCCTTATTTGCAGACTCAAGCTGCTCGGGCTCATCCACCTGAATTACACCGTCAAAGTTAATGTTTGAGCTATACTCAAGAACGTAATCGTAGGTGCCCATGGGAACGGGATTAGGTATCTTCCAGCCGGTAGATGCGGTCGCGGGCTTATCCTCGTAATAGGTGGTGTGGCCGGTAAGACGGGAATCCTTAAGAGTGAAGTTGTACGAATGAGATACCCAAACAAAGCCGTAGTAGGGATAGCTCTCGTGTCTTGAGCCGTA
>JBGVKA010000075.1:0-2856 GCA_045129715.1 Eubacteriales bacterium
GAAGCGAAGTCCCACGCACGCGAGTTGGCAAAGGGATTGGATTGTTCCTAAATAATCTGATTTGCGCATACCGCTCGCGGTATATTGCGTCATTCGTCGTGTCCGACCGACGAATAGCAAACAGCTCACGACACGGGAGTGGTCCGGGTGGCTTTAATTTACGCTAATTTCCCAAGAGCCGTCTGTCTCCTCGTACCAAGGAGTCTCGGTTCCGGGTGAGGTGGTAAGAACGTCTTCGTTTGAAAGCGTTACAATTTCAATTTCGGGATCCATATACTTTTTCATTTTGTTGTCTCCTTTAACTTTCAATTTTACACTTTCCGTTTTAATTACCTATTACAGATGCTCTGTAATCAGCCGCGCTCTGAAGGTAATTCCAGAAGGATGCTACGAGTGCGGTGAGCTCTGCCTTATCGGATCCGTTATAGCAGTTTGCGCCGGTGCCGCTTACGTAGTCATAGTAGCTTCTTACGTGGTAGCTTCCACCGTCCTTACCGTTTACGGTGTAGGTAACGGTCTTAGCAAGAGCGTATGCGTATACGTCGATATCAACGTAGGTTCCGTCTTCGGATACCTCGACGTCAACCTGCTCGCCGTCGATATAGAACTTATAGTCGCCGGCGTATGCGGCATCCTCAAGATAGAATCTCATAGCGGGAGTTCCGTCAAGAACGAAGGTAACTGAGTTGACTCCGACAAACGCGCCAGAATACTCGCCCTCTACGGTGGGAGATGCAGTATAGGTGCCGAGAAGTGCATCGATCGATGCCATAGCGTTCGCATCCTTGGTGTTGAAGTAAACGTATGCAGACTTAACGTAAAGGAGAACGTCACGAACGAGAGTCTTTTCAACCTCGGTAGCGTTCGCATCCGCAAGGATCTTTGCGGAATACTTGGGAATCGAGAAGTTGAAGGTTCCCGATGCGACGGTGGAATTTACGTCGATCTTAACGTTGAGCATAACGTTCTGTGCGGCAACCGCAGCAGGAAGCTCAGCGGTCATACGGTAATACTTATTACCATCGTCAAGAGTTACGATATTCTTCTCAAGTGCCGTAAGGTTGGTGTACTTTTCACCGTTAAATGTAAACTCAAGTGTACTATTTACGGGAATATATACGTTCATTATGAGGTTTCTGTCAAGAGTCAAGCTCATCTTGGGAGCATAAGTGAGACCAACGAGCTCGGTAGGACGAAGCGCGTATACGATGCCGGTTTCGGTCTCGGATATCTTGACAAACGATGCGGTCTTGGTGCCTATAGTATAGGTGCCGGTGGGAGCCGCCGCATCCTTGGGAAGAGTGAGAGTTGCGTAATGGCCGCCATCGATATTGGAGTATCTGATAACGTCCTGACCTGCGGTAACCTTATGAGTGATATCCGCCTCGGTGAGTCCGATAAAGTCGCAACCGATGAAGTCAACCACAACCTTAACGTGATCACCACTGCCTCCAACCCAGTTTCCGATGCAGAAGCTCGCGTCAGACGAACCGTTGGTGAGCATATCGATCGTACAGTTAGTGTACTTAAGATTGAACGTTGCAACCGCGGTGGTGTGGTTGGAAGCGATTCTTCCAAGAAGAGCAGGAGTCTTTGCACCCTCTGCAACGCCGATATAAACGTTATCGTAGTTCACGTTAAGAGTTTTCTCATATCCTGCGGTGTAGCTGCCTGCGCTTGCAATATAAAGTCCGGGGTGAACCTTAAGAAGAATGCTACCGTTCTTGTAATTGATGGTTCCGTTAGTCTTAACGATCTTTCCGGAGGGATCCTTGGTGTCGCCCGTCTGGGTGTTACCAAGGCTCTCAAAGGCTCCGAGAGTATATCCGTTAAGGTCTACGGTAACGGTGGTTGCGATAGCGCTGAGATAGTTGGGGAATCCGCCTGCCGATACGTCGGTGCGGAGAAGGACTACCGCCTCGCTATAAGGAGATGCGATCGAGCCCTTGGTGAGATCGATTGCCGCCGTCATTGCATCCTTGTAGGAAGCATATCCCTTGCTGAATACATACTCGCCGTTTGCATTCTTATAGAATACTACGAAGGGATAGGTCGCGGTGCTTGCGTGGCTCTGGGGTATGGGAGCGTAAGCGGTGGAAATGGTGATATTTCCATCGGTCTCAACGAGCTCGTAGGTAGCGTGGTTTTTCACAACGCCTGCGAAGTCAGTTCTGAGCTTAACTGTTTCAGTTCCGTTGTTACCGGAGATAATATCGAAGTAGGTCTCCTCCTTAGCGGAGTTAGTGATAACGGTTGCATACTTACCGTCTGCACCCTTATTGATAGCAAAGCTATCGCCCTCGGCACTCATTGTTATCGAAATCTGAGAAGGATTATAGACATAGAACTCACAGCCGGTAAAAGCGAGGTTGAAATCGATCGTATTGGAAACCGACATCGTGTTACCTGCACCCTTACCTCTTCCAAGCAACGTAGTAGAGGTTGCGTTATTGACCAAGTCGAATTTACAATTGTCGAAATTCATATTTATGGTCATATCGAGCGTGGGGCTTCCATTGTATGCGTAAGCCGCGAGGAATTCGTTGTTCTTTCCGTCGGTACGCGCCTCAAAGCCGAGGTTAACGTTTGAGAAGTTAAGGGTTATCGTCTTTTCAACGCCTGCGGTCTCGTAAGAGGTATCGCTGGTCTTAAGTGCGGTGTAGATAAGTCCGTACTGACGGGTAGTAAGAGTTCCGTCAAATACGTTTATCACGGAAGTAGGCGAATTGCTCTTAACGAGATAGGTATTAAAGAAGCTTCCTCTTACGTTAAGCGTCTTGCCGTTAAGGTCGAGATTTATAATACCGCACGCATCCTGATGATAAGGAACACTGCCTTCAATACTATCCTTAAGCA
>JBGVKA010000076.1:0-10618 GCA_045129715.1 Eubacteriales bacterium
TAGGGGAAGATGATATCGCGGTATTTCGTCCTTTTTGATATCTCGTTTATCAGTGCTTGATTCTTCGTGCTATCTGCGGTGAGGTAGGTGGGCGTGTGAGAAATAACGGAAAATATCGAGCCGTGAAGCCTCTCGCTTACAGTGAAAGATACCCCCGAAAGCGTGCGGTAAAGCTCCTCGTAAGAGGATGGCGTTATCACCTGTATTCCCGCCTCTTTTGCGAGCTCTGCGGCACCCTCATCGTCTCTTTTAAAAAGATCTACCGCGATAGGAGTGAGGGCTCTCTTTTTTGATATCTCGATAATTTCCTCAGCCGTCACAGAATGCTTTTTTGAAATTATCCACGCAAACGTTCCGCTCTTTTTCGTCTCACGGTTAACGCTCGGTAGCAAGAAGCAAAGGTCGGGCATCAGGCGTGAGCTTTCGTTATAGCGAAGGGCGAGCGTGAGATCGGCAGAGGTTCTGCAGCCGCAAAAATCGCAGTGCGTAACGCCCCTTTTGAGCAGTGTAGATGCGATCCTGCCGCGCACCTCTCCAAACCCCGATGAGAGCATATATATTCTTTTTCCGTGCCGTCTTGCAAGCTCGACGGTGTGCTCGTAAAAGACGAGAGAACGCAAGGACGTCTCGCTTTGCATAAGATTTCCACCGCAAAGAATAAAAACGTCGGAGTGTTCTATTGCACGTATGAGGTCTCGTGGACTCATTCGGTCGTATACGCGGTTTTCTGCAATGCCGTCGTAGGCTTGTTTCTTTGAAGCGCAGAGAACGGATATATCCTTGATACCGATCCCCCTCAGTGCCTTTATTGCGCATCTGAGTGTTTCCTCGTCTCCGAGATTGCCGTATCCGAAAAATCCCATAAGACATACGCTCGGTGGCTCAAACGCCCTTCTGTAGCAGGCTATAGCATCGTTTGCGAGCTCTTCGGATGGGTAGAGTCTCTCTATGCTTTTTCGCGAAAAATCTCCAAGTCTTTTTCTAAGATCATCGTCCGAAATCAGAATTTCAAGATCTCGAACGAGCGTGCTTTTATTTGGTGTCCCCAAGCCTCTCGCACAGAAATTTGCATAAGAAAGTAAACTAAAGTTCTCATTGTTGACGATTCCGCCGTACCCCTCGTCTCCGCAAATTATCGTGGGCATGGATGAAGCCATACCCTCAAGCGCGGATCTGCTGACTCCGATGAATATGCTTCCGGAGGCTAATATATCGGGTATATCGCTTCTCGGACCTGTGAGAATGACACCCTCAAAGCCGAGCTTTTCGTTGACCTTCATCGCACACCTTGAAAGCCTCGCAAAATGATTCCCGCCACCGACTATCAGAACGCGCCATCCGTTATGGCACGGGAGAAGCTCCCTTGCGGCATCTACCAATAAAAAAGCCGTCCTCGACCGTCCCGAGTCTATGCGCGAGGTGTGTACGATAAGCCTTGCCGCCTCGTTCGATCTTCTGTAGGCGTTTATATCGATAGCGTTTTTCGTAAGCATTACGGTATCCCTTTTTAACTCGTAATTGCTTTCAAGGTATTCTCTTATATCCTCGCTGACCGCGAGCGTTCCGTCTCCCCAAAAAGCAAACGCGCCGAAGGGAAATAGCGGGAAATTGAGATGCGCCGTCGTTATTATCTTTGGATATGAGGAGCTACCTCTGATGCTTTTTGCTAAAAACGAGGTGAAGCGCGTATGCGTATGAACGATATCCGCCTTTTTCATTTCCTTAGCAAGAAGCCTTTTTGAGCGCGATACGGATATAGGATCGCGCTTGTCGAGCGGTGCCAATATGAATTTAAGTCCGCTTTTTTTGAGAATTTCGGAATAAACTCCATCAGCCGATATAAGCGTTACGTCAGCTCCCTTTTTTCTGAGCTCGTTTATCAACGTGAATACGTGGGTTTCCGCGCCCCCGATATCCATTCTGTCCGTAGCAATCAGTATCTTCATAAAACCCTCTCGGATATAGTTATGTAAGGGATCAAGGACGGATTTTCGCATAATGCCAAAGGCAGTATTCACCTAAAAAACAAGATCCCCCTGCCGTACAAATTGCTTGACAATGGCAGGGAGATCGAGTATAATTAAATTGTTTATGAAATCAGATTATGAGAGTATCGTCTTCGGAATATTCCTCGGTCTCGCGAAGCGCGGATTGAGCGTGGTAAGCATCTATTACGGTGCGCTCAAGCTCGGTTCTGAAATCCGAATTGATGGGATGGACGATATCGCGGTAAGTACCGTCGGGATTTTTTCTTGAGGGCATAACGATGAAGTATCTGTCTCTCGCGTAAATGACCTTAACGTCGTGAACTGCGAGGCAGTTGTTAAAGGTAACGGAGACGACTGCTTTCATAGGGCCTTCATCAAAGAATTTTCTGATTTTAATGTCTGTAATTTGCATAGTGTTTCCTTTCCGGCTATGTGACCGATTTTCGTTTTATGAATATATTATACAGTAACTTTATTAAAAATATTCAACCATAAAAATATATTTCTATTAAGAAAGTGTATATTTTTTATTAACGAGAAGGGGATAGTGCTTGATATATTTCAGAGGCGCGTCTAAAAATGAGGAAATTCGTAAGATTTTAAGTAAAAAAGGTGCAAGAGTATATTTCGTCGGAATAGGCGGAATTTCCATGTCAGCTCTCGCGCTTCTTCTTGCAAGGCGAGGCGTAAGAGTCTCGGGAAGTGACGTAAGAAAAAGCGAAATAACGGATATGCTGCGGAGCCACGGAGTGCTCGTAAGACACACTCACGCAAAGGAGCATATAATGTCCCTCCGTCCCGATCTTGCGGTCTTTTCTTTGGCGCTTGACGGCTCGAACCCCGAATACAAGGCGGCAATTGATATGAACGTTCCCACAGTGTCAAGAGCTGAGCTTCTCGGTGCGCTCCTTGAGGATTACGAGACGTCAACGGGTGTATCGGGAAGCCACGGAAAAAGCACGGTTACCGCTATGCTCGGCAAAATTTTGACCGATGCAAATAAGAGTCCTACGATTCTTTGCGGAGCGGATATATCGGGTGGCTCCGGGCTCGTTCTCGGCGGTGAGGAGCATTTAGTCTATGAGTCCTGTGAATATGGAGATTCCTTCTTGAAGCTTCGCGCAGACGTTCAGCTTCTTTTGAATCTTGAGCTTGACCACACCGATTACTTTAAAAGCGAGGATGCGCTTTGCGAATCGTTTTTGAAATGCGCTAACAATGCCGGTCGGTGCTGTATTCTGAATTACGACAGTGAAAATCTGCGCTCGATCGCGAGCGAGATCAAAACCGAGCTGCACACAGTCTCGCAACGCTTTGATACCGAATACAGATACCGCGTGCGAAGGGTAGAGGGTGCCTCGTATTCGTTTGATCTTTTTAGGAAAGATGAATTTATAGGCGAATATCACCCTCGCTTAAGAGGTGAATTTAACGCTGTAAACTCGGTGCTCTCGGCAGTCGGAGCAGACGTCCTCGGAATACCGTACGAGGTATCCTCGGGCTCTATAGCCTCGTTTGTCGGTATAAAGCGTAGGCTTGAGCTTATAGAACGAATAGAGGGCGTCGACGTCTTCTACGATTACGCTCATCACCCGAGCGAGATACGGGCGGTGCGTCTTGCACTTTCGGAAATGGGGTATAAAAATACAAGCGTTATCTTTGCTCCGCACACCTACTCAAGAACCGCATCGTTCTTTGATTCATTCGTTAAAGAGCTTGCGGAATTTCACACGGTATACGTCACGGACGTGTACGGAGCGCGTGAATCTGCCGTCGTCGGTATAAGCTCCACGGCAGTCGCATCCGCAATAAGAGGCATTGGCGGAAGAGCACACTCCGTTTCTCCTACAGAGGCGAAACGTGTCGTTTCGGAGATGCTCGAAAAGGGGCCTGACTCCGTAGTTCTTATGGGAGCGGGTGACGTTGAGGAGTTTAAAAAAGAATTTATAAATATAAGAGGTTAAAATGGAAAAAATTATCGTAAGCGCGTGTCTTCTCGGCTTGGCAACCAGATACGACGGAAAGAGCAAGCCGTCAATATCCGAGGAAGACTTAAAAAGACTTTCGGAAAAATATCACCTTATCCCCGTGTGCCCCGAAATATACGGAGGACTCCCTACACCGCGAATTCCGTCCGAGCGCATAGGCGAGCGTGTGGTGATGAAGGATGGTACCGACGTTACCGAAAATTATACGAAGGGTGCTTACGAAACGCTTTCCGTTTGCAAGCTTCTCGGTGTGAAAAAGGCTCTTCTTAAAGCAAAAAGTCCCTCCTGCTCTAAGACGGGAGTATATGACGGAAGCTTCACGGGAACGCTCGTTGACGGTCTCGGAGTAACCGCAGAGCTGCTTATTAAAAACGGCATCGAGGTCTTCGACGAGAACGACATCGAGCTGTTAATATAACAAAAATGTAAACAATAGTTTTCTAAAATTCGCGTTTTACCCTCATTATCCATTCGATTTAGAAAATGACGGCATCTTAAAACGCTCGATGGGGCTCGGCACTTTTTTGCCGAGTCCTAACTTTTTTGCCTTGTGAAAATAAAAATATTGACAAATGAAACTCGCGGTGCTATAATACGAGAGAAGAGATGCATTTTGCTCTTCGTATGAATTTAAGCTATGAAAGGAAGGTGGACCGTATGGATAGTACGCACGGGCGAAGTATTAATTCCGTTCTATTAACAAAAAATAAATACTGCGTGCGCGAGGTGTGCGGTCGGGCCTTGGTGATATCAGGATAAGCCAAATTCGATTTTTACGCTTTGCCACGGAAAAGAGGTGTAAAAATGGAAAAAGAATTTGACGTTGTAAACGAAGAGCTCCTCTCGGTAGAGGAGAAAAATCTTCCGGATGCAGAGCTTCTTTCCGATATGATAGCAAGAAAGGCTCACACGGAATTCAGAGCTGCGGTAGAGGACGTACCGCCACCCGATCTCGCTCGCCTTATGGAGTCCGTTCCGAAGGAAAAGCGAGCCGCTTTTTACAGACTTTTGCCAAAGGATCTTGCGGCAGAGGTCTTCGTTGAGCTTGATCCCGATTTAGAGGAGGAGCTCGTCAGCGTATTCGGAGATAACGAGCTGAAGCAGGTGCTCTCCGAGCTTTATATCGACGATACCGTGGATATGATAGAGGAAATGCCCGCACTCATAGTGAAAAGGATATTAAATAACAGCTCCCCAGAAAACAGAAGCGTTATCAACGAGCTTTTGAGATACCCGAAGGATAGCGCGGGAACTATAATGACGACCGAGTACGTTCATCTGAAGCCTACGATGACCGTTATGGATGCACTGAAGCATATCCGCGACGTCGCAATAGATAAGGAAACCGTATATAACTGCTACGTTACCGATGAAAAAAGAAGACTTATAGGCGTTATAAGTGCGAAAAGACTTCTTATCTCGCCCATTGAAACTCTTCTTTCGGAGATAATGGAGGAGTCGGTCATCTTCGCGAAAACGACCGACGACAGAGAGAGCGTTGCGGGAAAGATCGAGAAATACGGCTTTATCGCGCTTCCCGTCGTAGATAACGAGAAACGCCTTGTCGGAATAGTTACGGTTGACGACGCTATGGACGTCTTAAGAGAAGAGGCGGAGGAGGACTTCGCGAAAATGGCGGCGATCATTCCCGGCGAGCGCGAATACCTCAAAACCTCTGCATTCAGTATATTCAAGGCGAGAATTCCTTGGCTTCTTATACTTATGATCTCGGCTACGTTTTCGAGCGCGATACTCGGATTTTTCGAGGCTTCCCTCATACCCGTGTTAGTTTTGTTCGTTCCGATGCTTATGGATACGGGCGGAAATTCGGGTAGCCAGGCATCCGTTACCGCTATAAGAGGACTCTCCACGGGAGAGGTGCAGATGCGTGACGTTTTAAAGATTCTTGCAAAGGAATTTACAGTCGGTGCAATGCTCGGTGCGGTTCTTGGCGCGGTCGCATTTTTGAAGGTCGTTTTGATAGACGGACTCTTGTTCTCAAACCCTGCGGTGAATATTACCGTAGCACTTGCGGTCTCGATATCGCTTGCCTTTACGGTAATTGCCGCAAAGGTGATAGGATCGACCTTGCCCTTCCTCGCAAAACGTATTGGAGTTGACCCTGCCGTAATGGCATCTCCCTTTATAACGACTCTCGTAGACGTCGTTGGACTTATGATGTATTTTGCCGTAAGTGCTTACGCCTTCGGACTCACCGTTTAATATTGACAAATCCCGACCCTTTTGTTATAATAGATGTACGATAAACGACACATCTTGAACGAAAGGGGCGGGATTATGGCTAAAAGTGAAAATCAAAAGCAAAAGCTTTTCAGAATCCTTGAAATTCTGATGCGTGAGACTGATGAGGATCACGGCCTTACTATAAACGAAATAATCTCTCGCCTTGAGGATTACGGAATATCTGCGGAGAGAAAAAGTCTGTATTCCGATTTCGCTACTCTTGAGGAGCTCGGATTTTCGGTACTCCGTCTTTACGGCAACCCTCCGGAGTATACCCTTGCCGAAAGAATATTTGAGATGCCTGAGCTTAAGCTTCTTGCGGATGCCGTTCAATCCTCAAAGTTCATAACCGCGGAAAAAAGCTTTGAGATCATAGAAAAGCTTAAAATATTTGCCGGCAGCAGAGCGCAGGAGCTCACCCGTCAGGTCTACGTAAAGGATAGAGTGAAGACGGAAAACTCCGCCTCGATATACGCGATAGACCTTATACATACCGCGATAAAGGAAAATCTCCGCGTTACCTTTTCCTATTACGATTATAACGTTGACAAGAAGAAATATCTTCGCCACGGCGGAAAAAAATACGTGATCTCGCCGAAGGCTCTTATATGGAGCAACGATAACTACTATCTCGTCGGCTTTGACGAGGAGGCAGGATACGTAAAGAATTTCCGCGTTGATAAGATATATAAGATACAAATTCTTCCCGAGGAGGCTTCGATAACCTCGGACTTTTACCGCCTTAACCCTGCCGAATACAGTAAAAAAAGCTTCGGTATGTTTGGCGGAAGGGAGGAGCTCGTAACGCTTGAAGCGAAGGAGGAGCTTGCGGGCGCGGTTATAGATCGTTTTGGCGTTTCGTCAGCTTTTATAAAAACCGATTTCGGCTTCAGATTTTCCGCAAGAGTCATAGTCAGCCCTCAGTTTTTTGCTTGGGTAATGGGCTTTGCGGAGAAGATGCGAATAATAGAGCCTCTCTCTGTAAGACGGGAAATGACGGAAATGCTCGAGCGTATCCGAGAAAATTACGAATAACGCTACGCCTTCTTTTTGAGTTATACAACGTATCCCTCTTCGTAAATAACGTTCCTTTTATAAGCAGTATAGAAAAGAATAAGAATTAAAAGGATTATCCAAAAATCGATCCTTTTGATACTGAAGCAAAAAGAAATAGAGCGCGGAAAATTCCGCGCTCTATTTCTTTTCTCGGCAAGGTGAATTAGTCGTTATTGCCGTCAACAGCAACAACCTCAACACCCTTGTAGTAACCGCACTCCTTGCAAACTCTGTATGCAAGGTTGTACTCGCCGCACTGAGGGCACTTTACAAGGTTGGTGGGAGTCTCGAGCTTCCAAACGTTGGAACGTCTCTTCATCTTTCTCGCATGAGAAGTTTTTCTCTTTGGTACTGCCATTGTTGTTTACCTCCTGAAGTGAGCCTGCTTAAACCAGCATTCTCGTATATGTTAATTTTTATTTTCTTTTTTCATTTGATCGAGTATTTTCTGAAGGGGAAGAAGTCTCGGATCTATTTCCTTAGTATCGCATCCGCAAGGACCGTCGTTAAGATTTTTGCCGCATTTGTGGCAAAGACCGAGACAATCGTCACTGCAGAGGAATCTTGAAGGAAATTCGAGCTCTAACTGCTCCTTCATCTGCTCGTCAATATCGAGGAATCCGTCTTCGATAATAACGTAATCATCGAGCTTTTCCTCGGGAAGATCCGCCAAAACGTCTCTGGGCGCAACGGTTTTCTCAAGGCTGTGAGTGAAACTACCGGAAATAGGAGCAAGGCAACGCGCACAAGCGGACGTGTAGTCCACGGAGAGCGAAACCGTCATTCTCATATAACCTGCAGTGTTGGTGATATCACCCCAAACCTTCATGGGAGAAGGAAAACTTGCGTCTGAAAGACAGCTCAAAGGATCGTTTTCGTCGGTATCAAGCTTCAACTCGTAGTCGAATGTAAGGAGCTTATCGCCCGCTAACAAGGGCCTTAAATCAAGTTTCAAAGCAAAGCACCTCCGAAAAACATCGGGCGTGACCCCGATAAAAACTAATTTTGGGCATAGTTTAGGCTATAGCCGCAAAATCGTACACTATTTTATATAACTAAACTTCCGCTTTGTCAAGAGGTAATTTCGAAATTTTTTGACTTTTATTTTTGTGAAAATTGCATAGCAGATTTTGTGTACTTTTACAAAATATTTTAATTAAATATTAATTTTTTATGTAGCGTCTTGAAATTGAAAATATCGCGTGGTAAAATTATACTGTAAAATTAGCGTTATTTTGCAAATTAACCGTAGGAGGACTGTATGAAGAAAATTGCAAAAAGACTTTTATTCGTTACGTTTTTGATATTGACGGCATTGTGCTTTGCCGCGTGTGAGGCAGAGGAAGATCCGCACGTGCATACGTTTGGGGATTGGAGCGAAAATACCGCAACCTGCGAGAGCGGTGGAATGCGTACGAGAAGCTGTAAGACCTGTCCTCACGTTGAGACCGAAACAACAGAAGCTCTCGGACATGATATGTCCGAATTCTCCGGTAACTCTGCTACGTGTACCGAGCCCGGAACCGAAAGTGCTGAATGTAAAAGAGAGTGCGGATACGTAGAGGAAAGAGACACTGCGCCTC
Organism: Eubacteriales bacterium; assembly: GCA_045129715.1. Lineage (GTDB taxonomy): Bacteria > Bacillota > Clostridia > Oscillospirales > CAG-272 > UBA1740. The sequence continues at coordinate 8,860 of JBGVKA010000076.1, forward strand.
TTGGTCATACGATCAATTCGTACGGCAAGTGCGACTTGTGTAAAAAGGAAAATATAATCGTATTGATAGAGAACGGTAAGGCAAACTTTAACGTTATAGTTACCTCTCAGGCGGGAGGCAGCGGAATGGCGGCTGCCGACGAATTCGTATCAATGCTCAAAAAGCTTAAGATAACCGTAAACGATCCCTTTGTGGACAGTGATCCCGACGGATATGCGGAGTATGAGATCATAATCGGCGCAGGTGCGATTGGAAGAGGTACGGCTTGTAACGTTGCGGAAAGAGAGCTTGGAACCGATGGAACGGTAGTAAAAATAGTCGGAAACAAGATCGTGATCGCCGGTGGAACAGAGGCTCTCACGAGAAATGCCTTCAACAAATTCGTATCCGAGCATCTCGGCATAACCACGAGCACGAAAAAGCTTACTTATCTTGAGGCGGATTCGAGCTGTTGCTATGAAAATAAGAGCGGTTACCCGATAAGCTCCATTACTATTCTTGGAAACGATATTTCCGAGTACGGATACGTAATAGACGTTTCGCAGGCGGCAATGTACGGAGTAACAGATATCACCGGCTTCCACGATGGGCTTTTCGGCTTATCGGGATATTATCTTAGCTACGTTTCCGCATCGAGTATGACGTCTAGCGGTAAATATTTCGTCGTTCGCTATGTGGAGGATGCAGGAGAAAAGGGCTTCAGAGCATACCTTGACGGAGACGATTTCATCGTAGAGTGCTCCTACAAAAATATGTTTAACAAAGCGTTCCTCAAGTTTGCCGATGCCTTCTTCTATTCGGTAGAGGGAAATATTGAGATAAAGAGCGGTTTCTTCTACGAGGATCTTGTAAGCGTAGTTTATTATGAGGACTTCGGTGCTGACGGCACAGACGAGCTTTGCGACTTTGAAGCAATATACAACGCTCATGCGTTCGCAAACCAATGCGGACAGAAGGTTCTCTCAAGAGGCGGTGCCGATGCAACCTACCGCATAAGCGCAGAAAACTTCAATAAGACGATCAACGTAAAGACTAACGTTGATTTCTGCGGTGCCACCTTCATCGTTAACGATTTCGGAGAGGATGCGTATAAGTATCGCAGAATAGGTTTGTTTACTCTCGCAAGAGATAATCCGGATTACAAATTGACTGATTCGCTTAAGAACGTTCCCGTGCTTGATGCTGACGGTAATCAGGTATATAACACGGATGGTACACCCAAAATGACCACCGACGGAATAATAGACGAGCTTGCGCTTCAGAACGTAACCTTTAAGGTTGGTGAGAGTGATTTCTCTTGGCTTGCTCCGTATCTTACCTCAAAGAGCCTCGTTAAGATCGAAAACAAGCTCCACAAGGACTTTATCCGTCACGGCTCCAATCAGAACTCCGGTGCTACGAGAAGAGACCTCTTCGTTGTTAACCCGGACGGAACGGTTGAAGGTGATACGCTTCCCGTATTTGATTTTGATAACATAAGCACCATCGAGATCTATAGAGCAGACGATGAGGAGATAACCGTAGAAAACGGAAACTTTATTAATATTTGTTGCCGTACGGTTGCAAGCACTCAGTACGTTGTAAACGGAGCGGACAACGATCCTAACAACGACGTCGTTACCTCTTATGCAAACAAGTTCCACGAATACCTTCGCGGCTTCGTGGTATATCGCACCAATGCAACCATAAAGAACGTTACTCACGAAATGCAAGGCGAGCCGGAGCTCGGTTGGTATCTCGAGGAGAGTAACTATACTCC
>JBGVKA010000077.1:0-15293 GCA_045129715.1 Eubacteriales bacterium
CGCTTAACTGGGGTCTTGTCGGTCTTTTCTCCTTCGACCTCGTTGCATGGATTGCGGGAGGTCCTGAAACTCTTCTTGCAAGGATAATATACGTCGTAGTTGCTCTTGCAGGTATTTGGTGCATTTCTCTGCTCTTCCACGAGGATGACGAGGTAGGCGGAATCAACCGCGAAAACCGTCACACTCACAGTAACGCGTAAGAAACGGGCATCTCGGCATTAATTTGCCGAGGTGCTTTTTCATTTTTATTTGCCGTGGCGTTTTTTTCGGGTTTGTCATATTATGCTATGGGAGGATTTTTTTATTTTTTGCGTTTTAAATTCCTCAAACTGTGGCAAAAATAAGATAAACGGAATAGCTTCCGATAAAAAGAAATTTTAAAGGAGACGTACAATCTTTTCGGAAATGGAAATGAACATAAAGCGCGGAGATATATATTATGCAGATCTTAGTCCCGTTGTCGGCAGTGAGCAGGGTGGCTTAAGGCCCGTCCTTATCGTGCAGAACGACGTCGGTAACAAATACAGTCCCACGGTCATTGCGGCGGCGATCACCTCAAAAATGGGCAAAACGAAGCTTCCCACACACATCGACGTTATCGGCAATCAGGTAGGTTTAGCAAAGGACAGCGTTATTCTGCTTGAGCAGATACGAACGATAGATAAGAAAAGATTAAAAGAAAAAATGGGACACCTTGACGACGACACTATGAAAAACGTTAACGATGCGATCGAGGTGAGCTTCGGACTCGGGACGGACACTGTGGGATAGAAATTAAGCAACGGGAATGCACGGTGACGTTTAATAAAGCCGTTTTATGCGTTTTCGCACGGAACGGCTTTTGCCTTTTGATATTCCTTTCCTTTGGCATCAATAATTTGTAATACTGCCAAGGCGAGCCTCATAGAATAGAACGTGAGAAAACAACAGGAAAGGAAGCTAACGATGACAACGAGATACAAGCCGGAGGGCACGAGGCTCGCCACGGTGCAAAACCGCGAATATATATCCTCTTTATCGGGGCTTGAAAGAGCTCTTGAAAAGCAGCTGATACTTGAGGCACCCGCAATTCTTTGCGACCATAATTTTAATTTACATATATCGCTCGGAGGGGGCGTCTCGGGTATAATTCCGCGAGAGGAATGCGAATTTATAACGAGTGGTGAGAGCGTTAAGGATATCGCTATACTAACGAGAGTCGGAAAGCCCGTTTGCTTCAAGGTCATCGGCTTTGAGAGGGGGGAAAACGGAAGCACCGTTGCGGTGCTCTCGCGAAGGGCGGCGCAGAGAGAATGCTTTTTAAACTACGTTTCCGCCTTGAATGCGGGTGATATAATTCCCGCACGGGTAACGCACCTTGAAAGCTTTGGCGCGTTCGTTGATATCGGTTGCGGTATAATTTCCCTTTTATCGATAGACTGCATATCGGTCTCCAGAATATCGCACCCCGGGGCAAGACTTTCGGTCGGAGACTCTATGTTTGCGGTGGTAAAAAGCATTGACGAGCGAGGAAGAGTTTACGTTACCGAGCGCGAGCTTCTCGGAAGCTGGGAGGAGAACGTTTCTCGCTTCTCGGAGGGAGAGACGGTCAGCGGCATCGTAAGAAGCGTTGAAAGCTACGGCATCTTCGTTGAGCTTACTCCGAACCTCGCAGGGCTTGCGGAATACAAGGAAAACGTTTATCCCGAGCAGACCGCCGCGGTATACATAAAGAGCATCATTCCCGACAAAATGAAGATAAAGCTAATAATAATCGATACGACAGACGAGCCGATATACAGAAAGCCTCTTGAATACTTCATCGATCCTGCCGAGACCTCACGCATCGATAAATGGACCTATTCCCCACCCGGCTCAAGAAAGCTTATCGAAAGCTCATTTATCTGAGGTATGGCGAAATAATTACAAAAAGATACAAAAAGATATCTCTTTCTCTTGACAAGTCTTTTTTAATGTGATATACTTTATTAGCAATATTTTTTTGGAGGCGTTACTATGGAACATATTAAGACCATTGAGACCAGAAACCTTTGCGACAGCGCAAAGAATGGCGGATGCGGCGAATGCCAGACCTCTTGCCAGTCTGCTTGCAAGACCAGCTGCGGCATAGCTAATCAGCAGTGCGAGAATAAGGAAAGCAAGTAATAATAAAAATGCCGCCTTTTCCGGCGGCATTTTTATTGACCTTTTTCACTCGGATCTATCTTCGTAAGTCTTTTGAGTGAGCTTTTGCTTTCATAAGCTTTTTAGCGATATTCGGTTTTTATAACGCTTTTTAGGAAGGATAAAAAATGGTACATCAGTATAAACTTTCGGGGTATAATATAGTGCTCGACGTTTGCTCGGGAGCAATTCACGTTGTGGACGACGTTGCTTACGATATTATTGAAGCCTACGAAAAAAGCTCAAAAGAGGAAATAATCAATACTCTTTCGGAGAAATATAAGGACACCGAGGGTGTTACGCCCTCAGATATTGCGGAGTGCTTCAATCAGGTCGAGTCTCTCAAGGCATCGGGCAAGCTCTTCCGCGAGGATACCTTTGAGCCCATGGCAGGCAAGCTTAAGGAAAAGACGGCAGGCGTCGTTAAGGCACTCTGCTTACATATTGCGCACACCTGCAATCTCAACTGCTCCTATTGCTTTGCAAGTCAGGGAAAATATCACGGTGACAGAGCAGTCATGAGCCTTGAGGTCGGAAAGCGCGCGCTTGATTTCCTTATCGAGAACTCCGGAAAAAGACACAATCTTGAGGTGGATTTCTTCGGCGGTGAGCCTCTTATGAACTTTGACGTCGTAAAGGAGCTCGTTGCATACGCAAGGGAGATCGAGAAGAAGCACAACAAGAATTTCCGCTTTACTCTCACAACGAACGGCGTTCTTATCGACGACGACGTTATCGAGTTTGCGAACAAGGAAATGAGCAACGTCGTTCTCAGTCTTGACGGACGCAAGGAGATACACGACCGTTTCAGAGTTGACTACGCAGGAAACGGAAGCTTTGACAAGATAGTTCCCAAATTCAAGAGGCTCGTTGATGCGCGCGGCGGTAAGAATTATTATATGCGCGGAACCTTCACTCACGCTAACCCCGATTTCCTTGAGGATATCAAGGTGATGCTCGATCTCGGATTCAACGAGCTCAGTATGGAGCCCGTCGTTTGTCCTCCCGGTGATCCTGCGGAGCTTACCGACGAGGATATGGAGATCGTTAAGCGTCAGTACGAGGAGCTCGCTTCCCTTATGCTCGAAAGACATAAGGAGGGACGCCCCTTCACCTTCTATCACTATATGATCGACCTTACTGGCGGTCCTTGTATTTACAAGAGAATTTCCGGCTGCGGCTCGGGAACCGAGTATATGGCGGTTACCCCTTGGGGCGACCTCTACCCCTGCCACCAGTTCGTTGGCGAGGAAAAGTATAAGCTCGGAGATATTTATAACGGAGTTACGAACGAATGCGCTCAGTGCGAGTTTGCGGAGTGCAACGTTTATTCTCGCGAGGAATGTAAGAGCTGTTGGGCAAGACTTTATTGCTCGGGCGGATGCGCGGCAAACGCTTATCACGCAACGGGCTCCGTCAAGGGCATCTACGAGAAGGGCTGCGAGCTCTTCAAGAAGCGTATGGAATGCGCTATAATGCTTGAGATCGCAAAGCAGTTTTAACTCTATTACAGCTTAACAAAATAAAAATTCACGCATATCCGAGATAGCCGCGCCGCTGTCTCGGATAAAATATAAAATACGGAAAGGGTGGCATACGAATATGAAAACTCCGATATACGATTTTGTAAGCGAATATGCAAAGGGTGACGGTGTCCGTATGCATATGCCCGGGCACAAGGGCGCGGGAGATATCGAGAAATACGATATTACCGAGATCACGGGTGCCGACAGTCTTTACGAGGCAGACGGTATCATAAGAGAGAGCGAGAAAAACGCTTCTATGCTCTTTGGTGCCGATACCTTTTATTCCGCTGAGGGCTCCTCTCTTTCGATCCGCGCTATGATACGCCTTATATCTCTTTACGCGGCGGAGCGCGGGGTGGTGCCTACGGTACTCGCATCAAGAAACGCTCACCGCGTCTTCGTCAGTGCGATAGCTCTCACCGATGCGCGCGTGGAGTGGCTTTTCGGAGGCGGTGACACCTATCTTTCCGCCTCGCTCACCGCAGATGACGTTGAACGCGCGATACTCAGCCTCCCCGAGCCGCCAACGGCGGTCTATCTCACCTCTCCCGATTATCTCGGAAGCACGCTTGATATCGCGGCAATATCCAAGGTCTGCAACAGACACGGCGTTTTGCTCGCGGTGGATAACGCACACGGTGCTTATTTAAAATTCCTCGAAAATTCATTGCACCCGATAGATCTCGGAGCGGATATTTGCTGCGACTCGGCACATAAAACGCTTCCCTGCCTTACGGGAGCGGCTTATTTACATATATCGAGATCTGCGCCTCGGGTCCTGCTTGAAAACGCAAGGGATGCGCTCGCGCTCTTTGGCTCAACGAGCCCCTCCTATCTCATTCTCGCATCACTCGACCGCGCGAACAAATATCTTGCCGATGATTTTCCGCGCGAGCTTTCGGCTCTTTCAAGGAAGCTTTGCGACCTTAAGAGCTCGCTTGTGGCTCTCGGATACTCGCTATTCGGCAACGAGCCGATGAAGATCACCGTTATGGCAAAGCCGTACGGATACTACGGTTACGAGCTTGCAGAGAGGCTTTCGGCACTCGGCATCGTTCACGAATTTGCAGACAGAGATTTTCTCACTCTTATGCCGAGCACGAAAACGACAGACGAGGAGCTCTCAAGGCTGCTTCTCGCCTTTGGCTCTATAGAAAAGCGCACACCTATCCTTGAGGATGCGCCGAGGCCCGCAAGAGCTCAGCGTGCTATGACGCCTCGCGAGGCGATCTTCTCTCCCAGCGAGGAAATCGCTACCGAGGATGCAGAAGGGCGCGTGCTCGGTGCCGTTACCGTTGGTTGTCCGCCTGCGGTTCCTATTGTAGTTTCGGGCGAGGTGGTTGATAAAAATGCCATCCGCGTTTTCAAATATTACGGAATAGAAAAAATCAAGGTCGTAAAGAAATAAACTCGAAAAACGCTCTTTTTGTAAGCTAAAATTTACAAAAAGAACGTTTTTTCAAAAGTAGGTGCACTGTGAAGGAAATAAAAAGAACCGTCGAGGACAGCCTTGACGGAATAAAGATAGTTGACTATTTGAAAAGAGCCTTAGGGCTTTCCGTTTCGCTCGTCAAAAAGGTTAAATTCGGCGGCGTTTTTATTAACGGGGTTAACGTTCATATGCGCGCGATAGTTCACACGGGTGACGAGGTTTTGGTCAAGCTCCCCGAGGAGCAGAGCGAGAATATACGCCCGAAGGAGATACCCCTCGATATAGTTTACGAGGACGAATATCTCATAGCGATCAACAAGCCGTCGGGTATGCCGACACACCCCTCGCGCGGTAACAGTCTCACGACTCTTGCCGAGGGAGTTATGGCTTATTTTTATCCGGAAAGCTTCGTTTTTCGCGCGGTTAACAGACTCGATCGAGATACGAGCGGCATCGTTATTATTGCGAAGGATGCCGTGACCGCAGACAAGCTCTCAAGGGAAATGAAAAGAGGCGGATTCGTTAAGAAATATTCTGCGCTCGTTTCCGGAGTTCCCTCGCCCCGGGAGGCTATAATCGATGCTCCCATTGAGCGTATAGAGGAAGGCAATATCAAGCGAGAGGTTCGCCCCGACGGCAAGCGTGCTGTTACGGAATATAAGGTCCTAAGGGTGCTTGATGACGGAAACAGTATCTTAGATATTACACTGCACACGGGCAGAACGCATCAGATAAGAGTGCATATGGCGTATATCGGACACCCACTCCTGTACGATTTTCTCTACGGTGAGCGTGCCGAGGGCGAAATTTATAAGCTCCACGCAAGGTCGATAGAATTCACGCACCCCTTCACCGAGGAGCGAATGATCTTGACAAGAGATGCTGATTTTTAATTTCGCTACAATTTTAGATTAATAGTTACCTGAAAATGTATATACAAAGGGCTTAGCCGATATTTCACGGCTAAGCCCTTTGTTTAATTTTTCATTGAAAATTACATCTTTGCGCTGATTTCCCAGCTTCCGTCGTTCTCCTCATACCAAGGAGTCTCGGTTCCGGGCGAGGTGGTGAGAATGTCCGTTGCCTGAACTTCTACAACCTCGATTTCGGGGTTCATATACTTTTTCATTTATCTTTCCTCCTTAATATTAATCAGTTATACTTTGAAACGATCGCGTTATAGCAATCAGCACTACCGTTTTCTGCATAGATCACAACGTCATATACGTCAACGTTCATCTGAAGAGCTCCAATGTTGAGTTCCTTGAAGTGATCTTCGCTGGGCTCATCAAAGGTAACAACAAGCACGTCGTTGATATACCAATACGCTTTACCGTCCTTTACAATAACGGTCCAGTTGAACGTAAACGTGCCACTCGTTGCATCGTAATTTTCGCCTACTTTAGAATCGTTGGTATGACCGGCACTGTTCTGATATCCTGCACCGAACAAACCGTTATTGTTATTGTCCCAAAGAATGAATCTGTAGCTTGAGCCGATACGGAACTGCATATGAGGATTATTCAAATTGATCTTATTGATCGTCACGATTCCTTTTGCAGCGTAGTTAGTACCGGAAAGAGAGTTTCCGTAAGTATCAACCGTGTAGGTAGGGCCGCTTGCTCCTATGTTTTGGTTATTACCGTACTTTTCAATAGAAAAGCTATGGGAGAAATATTCGGTCAACGCTTCGGTATAAGCTGCGGCATTATCGGATTTAACGTAAACCTCGATATCATAGAAGGTTACGTCTGCCTGAAGAACGCCTATCTGGAAGGTTGTGAGCTTGGGAGTTTCAAACACCTTTTCAAGCTTACCGTTGATATACCAGTATGCCTTTCCGTTATCTACAACGACAGCCCAATCAAGAACGAGTCCGCTGTTTGCATCATAAAGCGTTACACCGGAAGCTGTATCGTTAGTGTTAGCGTTGTTCTCGGTATATCCTGCACCGAACTTTCCATCACGGTTGGAATCCCAAAGAAGGAATCTGTATCCGGAGCCAAAACTGAACTGAACGTGGGGATTGCTCTTACCGAAATCTACGATATTAAGCTTACCCTTTACGATATAGTTATTGGTAAGTTCATTACCGTTTGCATCGGTAAAGGTCTTTCCTGTTGCATTTATATCACCGTCCTGACCAAGCATCTCAACTTTAACGATATCTTCGCTGAAATAAGGAGCGATATAGTTGTTGTATTCGGTAGCGTTTGCCGATTTCTCTATCAAATTGACATCATAGAGAATAGCATCGATCAAGGTCGCATCAATATTGAGGGTACCGCTAAACGCAGGATTCTCAAACGTTCTCTGAAGCTTACCGCCGATGAAGAAATACGCCTTGCTTTCCTTAACGATGAGAGTCCAGTTAAGAACAAGTCCGTTAGCGGCATCGTAGAGCATAACACCGGTTGCGGTCTCATCTATGTACTTGCCGTTCTCTTCGCATCCTAAACCGAATTTACCGTCCTTGCTCGAGTCCCAAAGAATGAATCTATAGGGTCGCTTTCCGGAGGTAGCACCGAAGCTAAACTGAAGGTGAGCGTTGTTCTTCTGGAACTGAGTCATAACGAGTCTTCCGCTTATTACAAAGTCACCGCTTACGCTATACGTCTTTCCCTTAGTACCTATGATATAGTCCTTGGCAAGATTGTTAATATTGATAACGCTATCGAGAGTCTCACCGCTTGCTTCAGCGATCTTTATTCTTATAAGATCATAAGCAACGAGAGTGGGGTGCGAGCCATCCGAGGAGGGATACATATCTGAATTGACAGCTGTCAATTCGCCTGCCGCGTTCTTGGTGTAGAAGATGGAAGTAGTATCAACGTATGTGATCCAATCGGTATTCTCTGCAAGTGCCTTTACAGCTGCGTTAACTGCAGGAACCTTGGTGAATGAGTTATAATATCTGGTTTCGTAATTTGCGTTTGTAGTATCAGATGCCGCAGTCTTCTTAGGATCAACGCTCAAGATATAGATCTTTGCGTTGGGAAGATTCTTGTGATACTCGTTTACGAGTGCCTGCAATCTTGCAACGAAATCCTCGGGAGAGATCGTGCCGGAGTGCATATCATTGTGACCGATATGCATAACGATCGCGGAGGGCTCCATGGGATAAACGATACGCTCGGAAACAACCTCAAGCTCGGTTATCTGAGAGGAAGAAATACCCATAAGGAATGCCTTTTCGCCTGCATAATCCTGATAGAAATCTCTCCAGAAGGAAGGAACCGAGGTACCGTAGGGAGCTGCATTATATCCGTCGAAGTAAGAGTCTCCAACGAAGATCATACCGCCCTTGTTCTCTTCCTTGATTATATTGTTTTCGTACCACTGAACCTTGGTCTCAGCACTGTGATTGTTAAACTTGGAAACTTTAACAACTACCGTTGCGGTGTGATGCTCGGTGGTCGCGGTAACGGTTACGTCAACCGCGGAGGCAAAGTCACCCTTTGCAAAGATCTTGCCGTTTTCAACGAAAACGTTGGGGTGGCTCGTGGTATAGGTGATCTCGCCCTTATACCACGCTTTCGTAAAATTTGCGGTAATTTCCTTACCTGCATAGTTAGTGTAGATAGATGCGGGAGCGGTGAGGGAGAGGGATCCCTTATCGGGATCCTCTTCGCCACACTTGGTGCACGCACCGTCTGCATATTCGTGCTGGCAGGTTTCGTTTACGATGTAATCTCTGTATGCCTTAGCAGATACGGAGTACTTCATAAGAGCCGCGGTCAAAGCGATGAGATCTTCATCTCTGTTTTCACCTTCAAGACCGTTTACGAAGCCGTAGTAAGAGTAGAGGTTGTAGGTGCCGGTAGCATCGGTGCCGTTTACGACGTAGGTAACGTCCTCAAGCATCATATATGCGTACATTACTACCTCAAGATATCCGTCACCCGCGATAACGGTTGCTTCCTTACCGCCTACGGTGAAGGTGAAGTTATCCGCGGTATAGCCGGTTGCAAGATAGAATCTGAAGGAAGGAACTTCGCCGAGGTATACTGCGATCTCTTCGAAGTAGGTCTTATCTGCGGGGATCTTAGCCTCACCTGTGGGAAGGGTTGCCTCGTAATCTCCAAGGAGAGTCTTGATAGCATCAAGCTTAGCTGCTACCGCTTCGGTATTCTCGAAGTAGGTATGAGCTGCGGATGCATATACAAGCATATCCTTCATAAGAGTCTTGGTGGTTGTGTTATAGTCACCTGCAAGAACGGACTTGGTGTAGTTAACTACGCTGAGAGTCCAGTTTGCATCAACGGTGGTCTCGCCGGAAGTGAGAGTTACCTTAAGGGCGATATCTGCGAGAGTCTCGCCTGCGGGAAGGCTTACCTTAACGAGATAGTAGTCGGTGCCATCGACGTTCTTTGCGGTGTATTCAGCGGTCTCACCGTTTACGGTTATAGCCTGAACGTTTGCCGCAGGAACGTAAATATTGTATACGAAGTTAGAATAAAGGGTTACGCTGGTCTTGATCTTGTAATCTACCATTACAGAGGGGTAGAGCTTGTAGATCACGTTTCCGTCTGCGTTAACGGACTTAACGAAGGAGCAAACAACTCCGTTATCTATAGTAACGGTATTGGTAAGCGCGGGAGCAGTTGCGCCCTCGGGCATTACGAGAGTGAGGTCCTTGCTAATGAGAGTAGACGAGCCGTTAGTTGTGCTGGATTTATTAAACGTTACAGCCGTCATATCGGAGGCAAGGATCTTGCATCCGTTAACAGTGATATCGGTATCAACGTCCTTACCGGTGGTATCGCCGTTAATAATCGTGATAGCGGAAGTAATAGCGTTAGTCTGAAGATCAAATACGCAATCAGTGAAGCTTACGTTGACCTTTGCTACACCGGGATTGTTGTTGGTCGAGTTACCTGTTGTGTAAGCAAAAGTAGTGGTGGTCGCACCGGAAGCAAGTCCAAATGTAACGTTGCTGTAATTAACGCTATAAGCAGAATTAGCGATAGTGAATCCGGGCTTCGAAGCTTCGATAGCGTCGGTAGTTCCTACGGATGTTGTAGCGTACTTACGAACCTCAAGTCTACCGTTGGTAATATTCAACGTAGAGGGGAAGGTGTAAACTTTGTCTGCAGAATCGGGCCATCCCTTTGCGGTGATGGTGAAGATAGCTTTACTCGAGCCCTCTGCCTCACGGAGAGTATGTCCGTTAAGGTCAACGGTAACTGTTCCCTGCATATGAGCCATATTGTCATGACGCTCGATGTCAGCTGTTCCGTTGTTACCCATCTTGAGATCGTAATCTCTTCTTGCAACGATAACCGCTTCAACAACGGAGCCGCCACTCTTTTCGGGAACGTAAACACCCTTTTCAATGTCGTATTTGTTAGCATCACGGAGCACAGAGTAAATAGCTCTATCCATTGCAGCAGGCGTCTTAACGGTACCGTTTTCTTTACCCTGGTTACCGTAGAAGCTCTTGCAAGCCTCAACGAAGGTGTAAACACCGTTTTCATACTTGAGAAGGAAGAAGGGATAAGTTTCTTCGGACGTATAATTGCCACTCTGCCAGAAGATTCCGTACTTGCCAAGGTCATACTTATACTTGCCGCAAACGTCACACTTGCCGTCGCCGTTAGCATCGTCACAGGTGGTGACGTCTCCGCAGATATCACAAGCGTGATCCTTGTTTTCATCTACACGCTCTGTAAGTACTTTGTTACAGGTATCGCAAAGGTGATCCTTATTTTCATCGGTGCAAGGAGTTGTCTTTTCGCAAAGCTCACAAATGTGATCCTTGTTTTCGTCAAGGCACTCGCTGGTTTCACCGCAAATATCACAGGTGTGATCCTTGTTTGCATCCGTGCACTCGCTGTAGACGAAACCGCAGGTGCAATCGTGGTTGGTTGCGGGATCGAGACACTCGGAGAGGGTGTATACGTCGCCGCTCTTGTGGAAGTATACGTTCTTGCCTTCAACTACAAAGTAGTCTGCAGCGGCAGGAGTTACGGGAGCCTTGCCCTCGGGCATAACGAGAGTCAAATCGCTTGCCTTAACTACGTCGTCTGCGTGAACCTTAAGGAGAGACTTGGTAGCAAAGTCGTTTGCAAGGATAGTCATACCGTCGATAGTAACGGTTGCCTTAACGTAGTCAACGCCATCCGCATTGTTAACTGCAAGGTTGATAAGAGGCGCGTTAGCCGCTGTATACGATGCCGGCTTATCGGTAAGATCAAGCGTACAATCGGTGAAGGTGATATTTGTAGTGATAGTCTTGTTGTAAGTCTTGTTATGCACTACGATACCAAATCCGTCGGTGCTGTTGGTATTGGATGCAAGCTTGAAGGTAACGTTTTCAAAAGCGAAATCAATCTGCTTTTCGGTTGCTATGTTACTATCTCCACTCAAGCAGACGAGCCATCTTTCCGAATTCAAGGTACCGTTCTTGAAGGTAACCTTTACGGAATCAGCGGTAGTTGCTCCATCGAGCCAGTTATCAAAGATATAAGCGCCGTCATAGTCTCTGGTCAAGGTGTTGCCGTTAAGGTCAACGGTGACCTCACCGGAAAATGCTTTAAGATTGGTGCCCTTATCGGCTGCCCAGTTTGTGTAATCGCGAAGAAGAACAACTGTCGAGCCGCTAACCTTTGCCGCGGTATCAAACGCAGTCTTCCAGGTTTTCTGAGTGCTGCTGAAGTTTCCTTCGGGATCAAGAACCGCAAAGATCTCATTTGTGGAAAGCCAAACGCCGCCAACCTTTGCAGCTCCGCAGAGATCACACACGTTATCAGTGTTCTCGTCTACACAATCGGTGTAGATGGTTCCGCAGGAGCAAGCGTGAGCATCGGTGGTGCACTCGGTGAGAACAAAGTAATTGCCCTCAGTCTTATGCCAATAGTAGCTCTTACCCTCGATAACATAAGGTGAATTTACGGAAATGGCGGGTGTGCTTCCGTCTGCGACGGTAAGCTTAAGAACATCTCCGTTTTCATCAGGAAGGAAGGTTACGGACGAGCCATGAACATTCTCGACGTTAAAGAGTTTGAATGCAGCAAGTCTGCTTCCGAGCTTTGCCTTGATCTCGCATCCGGTTACGGTAACGGTGGTTTTGATCCACCAATCGGTCGTGCCGTCTGCGTTTCTTGCGTTTGCATTGAAGAGAGTTACCGCACCTGCAGGAGCGTTAGTGAGATCAAAGGTACAGTTCGTGTAATTGAAGTAGTAGGGAGCGGGAACATCTACAGGATATTTTGAGGTATTCTGAGGTCCGGTGTAGCCCATAAGCATGCTGGTCTCGCTAGCTCCGCTAACATAAGAGAAGTTTACGTTATCAAAGTTCCATGTGAAGTCCTTATCAGCTATGCTATAACCGTCAACACCGTAAACCGAGTTCCACATGTTACCGTAGAATACGGGGTTGGTGTTAACAGCAATGTTACCGTTCTTTATAGTATATTCGGTAGAGAATATATATCCCTGAGAGCTTGAGCCCTTTGTGGTTACCTGATAGAAGAGACCTGAGGTATCCTTATGCTGAGTCAAGGTGTAGCCGTTAAGGTCTATGGTACAGAGACCTTCCATCTGAGCCCAGTTATCATACTTATCGCCCTTGTCACCGCTCGATGCAGTTGCACTGCGGTTTACGGTTGTGTAATTCTTTCTCATCAAGATCACAGAGGTGTAAATATCACCCTTGTAACCCTTACCGTCGGGTGTGTTATCGTCATTCCAGCCTTTTGCAGTGTTAATAGCGGTACCCATATAATTATGGCCCGTTACACTATCAAGCGTGCCGTTCTTATACTTGAACAGCACGAAGGGATACTTGGATGTATCCGCATAAGACTTTGGAATATTACCGTACTGTGTGGCAATAGTTCCATCTGCGTTTGTGGTTTCCTTTACGCTTGTGGGGGTTGCGCCCTTAGCCGATGCGATCACTGCAAGTGATGCAACAAGCAAAACAAAGCATAAGAGGAATACCAGGAGTTTTCTTGTTTTCATTGTTTTTTCATCCTTTCAGATTTTTGTTTTTTGTGTTATACCACGGCTCGATACCGCAAAACCGGAAGCGTGCGAGAGCGAGCAAATGTATATACCGTATATATTATATATTTAGCGCGCTCGGTTGTCAATATTTGTTAATGTAGAATTATTTATAGCAAATTTATGCATATTGACATATTATTGCGTTTTGAATTTTAGCAAGAATGAACAAAAGTGCAATTAGACATTGGCAAAACGAGAAAAAAGCGGACTGCCGTTTTTTGATAATAGCAATCCGCTTTTGAGGTTTTCAGTTTTATAAAACGCGCGATTTAGAAACGTTTGTTTACAAATTTTAGCGTTTTGTATAGATATAATTGTTTCTTGCTTTTCCTAACAGGAAGAAAAATCAGTTATCGATCATTGCGAGAAACGCCGCCTCGTCTATAACAGTGACACCAAGCTCGTTTGCCTTTGTGAGCTTTGAGCCTGCCTCTTCTCCTGCTAAAACGTAAGAGGTTTTCTTCGATACGCTACCCGACACCTTGCCGCCGCGCTCCTTTATAAGCTCGGATGCCTCGTCACGAGTCATCGTGGGAAGCGTTCCCGTTAAAACGAAGGTGAGCCCTTCAAAGATGTTCGATTTTTTTTCCTTAACGGCATTAAAGCTGACACCTGCCTCGCGAAGCCTTTCACAAAGGGCAAGCATACGCTCGTCAGCAAAGAATTCAACTATTGCAGAGGCGGTGATATCTCCGATATCGGACATTGAGGCAAAGTCCTCAAAGCTTGCCGAAATAACGTTATCAAGCGTCTGCATTTTTGCCGCTATCTGTTCTGCGGCAACCTCGCCTATCTGGCGGATGCCGAGGGCGTAAAGAAGTCTTTCAAGACCTGCCGACTTTGATTTTTCTATTGCCGCGATAAGATTTTCGGCACTCTTTCTTCCCATTCTCTCAAGGGGCTCGATATCCTCTACGGTGAGCGAATAGAGATCAGCGATATCACTTATCTTTCCGTTTGCCAAAAGGAGCTCAACGACCTGCGGACCGAGTCCGTCAATATTCATCGCGCCCTTAGATGCAAAGTGCGTTATGGAGCGAGAATTCTGCGCGGGACAGCCGAGATAGGTACAGCGGATCGCGGTTCCGTCTCCGGCGGTATCTTTTGACACGGGGTGGTGGCAAGAGGGACAAACGGTGGGCATTTCGAACTCGGGCACGTCACCTATTCTTTCACTTTTTATGCTCTCGACGATCTCGGGAATTATCTCGCCCGCCTTTCTGACGATGACCTTATCACCGATGCGGATATCCTTTTCCTTGATAAAATTGCCGTTATGGAGAGTGGCTCTCGAAACGGTGCTGCTCGCAAGTCTTACGGGGGTGAGATTTGCGATGGGAGTGAGCACTCCCGTTCTGCCGACCTGTATGGAGATCGACTCGATGGTGGTTATCTTTTCTTCGGGGGGATATTTGAAGGCGACCGCCCATTTCGGTGTTGCGGTTCCCTCGCCTACGGTTACTCTATCCTTAAGATCGTTCACCTTAACGACGGCACCGTCCATATCAAATTCAAGCTCCGGGCGAGCTTCTCCGAGCTCTCTTATTTTCCTAATTATTGCTTCCTTGCCGACGAGCGTTTCTCTTCTCGGCAGGGTGGTAAATCCAAGCTCGTCGAGTCTATCGAGGGACTCCGTGTGAGTTTTGCACGCTCTTCCGTCCTCGTAAAGCGAGCCCTCCTGAAGATTGAATACGAATATCTCAAGTCTGCGCGAGGCAGCTATTTTGGGATCAAGCTGACGGAGCGAGCCTGCCGCCGCGTTTCTCGGATTGGCAAAGAGCTGGGCTCCCATTTCTTCTCTTTCGGCATTTATCTCGTCGAACACGCGGCGCGGCATATAGACCTCGCCTCTGACGTTAACGTAAGGAAGCTTTTCCTTAAGAGTAAGAGGAATTGAGCGCACTGTACGGAGATTTTCCGTAACGTCCTCGCCGACGATACCGTCTCCGCGCGTAGCTCCGCGGACGAAGACTCCGTTTTCGTATATGAGCGAGACGGAGAGTCCGTCTATCTTGGGCTCAACGCTGTATTCGGTGTTTTCACCGAGAATTTTGTTAGTTTTATCAATAAAGTCGCAAAGCTCGTCCTCGGAAAATACGTCGGTAAGGCTTCCCATTTTTACGCTATGTGTAAACTTTTCAAATTTATCGAGTGCCTTACCG
>JBGVKA010000078.1:0-2763 GCA_045129715.1 Eubacteriales bacterium
CTTTGAGAAGAGAAAGGCACCTGAAAAATGGCTTTGCAAAATAAATTTTGACGGGTACCTAAACTGTGTTTAAAAGCAAATCTTGACATTTTTCTGCAAATATGCTAATATTTCTTATATAAAGCCGACCGTTTTGCCGAAAAGCGAGCCCGTCGGCTTGATTTCAAAGGATCCGCAGGATCAAGGTCGTATGTTTAAAATTGACCTTAAGGAGAAAATATGAATGAATCGTGCGAGCTTGCCGTAATAGGTCAGTGCACCGTTCCGCAAAGCTGGATAGGTATGGTAAAGAGCAGTGTAAACAGGCTCTATTATATCCATAGCGGAAACGGCGGTTACATCAAAAACGGAGAAAAGATCCCCTTCACTCCGGGAAGGCTTTACCTTATTCCCGCGTTTTCCAAGATAAGAACGTATTCACCCGAGGAAAACAGAATATATCATACATATGCGGATTTTGAATTGATACCGCCCATAATATCGAACGACGTTTTGTCGATGGATCCGAGCGAGGACGAGTCGGTGCTTTCGGCTATGAACGTTTTTATAAGTCTTTGCAAAACTCAGCAAACCTTAAAGAGTGCCGATAAGACAAAATACCTCGAGGATACCGTCGTATATATTTCGAAGCGAATAGCCGAGAAAAACAATTCAACGATACTGAGAGATAAAACTATAATCTCCGCGCTTCAGATAATGCACACGCGTGTAAAGGATAAAATAAGCATAGCCGATATTGCCGCAACCTGTCATATGTCAAACGAGGGCTTTATCAGAAAATTCAAGGCGTATATCGGTGAGACACCGTATAATTATCTTAAACGGCAGAAGATCCGCGTCGCGCTAAGGCTCAGAAGCTCGGGCGCATCGTGGGAGGAGGCGGCAGAGGCATCGGGATACTCGGATACGAGCACTCTTCTTCACGCCATAAAATCCGAGAAAAGCGTATAATCCATAGCGCGAGCGTTGATCGGCAAGAAGATAAAACAGAATATATCGAAAAGCACCGTTTAGAGATTCGATAGTGAGCTTTAAGCGGTGCTTTTCGTTTTAAATGATCGAGATTTTCGCTTTAAGACGGGAAATCCCGAAAGATCCGCACGAAACCGTGCGGGTTATTTCCCGACAGTCTCTTTGTAAAGATCTCTTGCGCTCTGAGTGTATTTCCAGAAACGCTCAACGAGAGTGACGAGCGCGGGGTTGTTTTCGGTCTTTGCCCACTCAAGATAGCTTGCGATGTGGTACGTACCGATACTGCTACCCTTGAAGAAGCACTCCACGGTTTCGCACATTGCATAAGCGAAAACGTCTATCTTAAGATAAATTCCGTCGGCATCGCTCTCTTTCGTGAATCTGACGCTTCTGCCGCTTACGTTGAAGGAATAACCGTCCGCATCGGCACCGTCGTTAAGATAGAATCTTATAGAGGGCGTTGAGGTGAGCGAGAAGGTTACCGCCTTAAAGCCGTCGGGAGCCGAAGAATTGCCTTCGGGGGCGTAGGGGGACGTAGCATCGTAGTCCTCACCTATAACGGCATCGATATCCGATATAGCCTTAGTGTCGTTTGGAGTAAAGTAAGCGTAAGCCGCTCTCACGTATGAAAGTATATCGCAAACGAGCTGTTTTTCGGTCTCACTGCCGTTATCAAGCACCTTTTTCGCATACTTTACGATAGAGAACGTAAATTTAACGTTAGCGGTAACACCGTCCTTTGATACGGTGGCATTCAGCGTAAGCACCTCAAGTCCGCGAGCGGCATCAATGGGCGTTGAGATAAGGTAATAAAGCTTACCGTCGATCTCCCTTTTGCATTCCGCGAGTGCCGTGAGGTCGTAATCAACACCGCCGAGAGAGAGCTTAACGAGAAGCTCGGCAGGAACGTAAACGTTTATAACGGTTCTTTCGTCAAGAGTCAGGCTCATTTTCGGAGTGAAATCAAAGCCGTCAAGAGCCACGTCTCTGAGTCTGTACGTTACGGTGGTAGCGTTCTCGTATACCTTAACGAAATGAAGAGAGCCCGAGTTGAACGTGTCATTCGGTGCGATACCGCCCACGGGCATTTCAAGCGTAGAGTAGTATCCGTCAGCGTCCTTTATGAAGGTGATGGAGTCTGTTCCGTCAGAGCTCGTCATAATGCCGAGTGCACCGGTTTGTGCCTTGAAGATCGTTCCCGTAACGGTTACAGCGGATATTACCTCACCTGCCGTCGAGGAATCCTCAAATATCTTGACCGTGGTAGCAGATGGGTAATCAAATACGCAATTCTTGATATTAAGAGCAAGATATACGCCTTGTCCGTCCTTGAAATCTCCTCTTGCCTTAAAGAGCGAGACGGTAGCCGAGCCCTTTGAGGTGAACGTAAGATTTTCAAGGTCGATCCTACAGCTCTTCGTTCCCGTGAATGAAGAGGAGCCTGAGAATACCTCTGCAATGGGGTTGTTGGAACGAATGGTTCCGTTCGTTATTTTGACCGCGGTGTTATAATCGGCAACGTTTCCGACGATATCGCTCGTGCCGGATTCGAAGCCGATAAATCTTGCCTTGCTTACGGTAAGAGTGTGACCGCCGAGGTCAAATATCATCGTTCCGTCGATCATCATACCTCTGTTCCAAGCGGCAGAGGTGCCACCGTCGTTGCTCGTATACTCGTAATCGCGAAGCATAAGAATAACTATCTCGCCGCCTGCGTAAGCACCGCTATCGTGCTTGATCTTATCTCTTGCGTTATTGAGTGCACCCGAATGTATACCGCCGTAGGTCGCG
>JBGVKA010000079.1:0-11752 GCA_045129715.1 Eubacteriales bacterium
ATATCGCGCTCGGTATTTTCCGCACCCGACTGCCCCTCGTTTTTGTTATCGTAATTTTCCATTATTATACTCCGTGGATATTGGCGTTAAGATAGCACCGTCTTCGTAATGCTAAAAGTATATCATTTATCGAGAAAAAAGTCAATGAGGAGAGAGTTAAAAGTTTTTGAACAGTGAGATCGTTACATTGGTGAGCGATTTTTTCCCGACACCGAAAAATAAAAAACAAGTATACTACAAAAAACGGATGCTCAATGCCTTTCGGCAAAGAACATCCGTTTTTTAAGCTGCTTTCACGAGATAACTCGGTTTTGTTGTCAGCTATGCCTCTTTGACTTTTATTAGTTGCCTCGGTACGAGGGTGTTGTGAGGTGTTATTAAACCTCGGGCTTCATCGTCGGGAAGAGAAGAACGTCTCTTATGGAAGCGGAGTCGGTGAGGAGCATAACGAGTCTGTCAACTCCGAAGCCAAGGCCGCCTGTGGGAGGCATACCGTACTCAAGGGCGGTCACGTAGTCGTAATCGACCTCTGCGGTGGTGTTGGGATCCTCCGCTCTCTTCTTTGCAACCTGCTTCTCGAATCTCTCGCGCTGGTCGATGGGATCGTTAAGCTCGGAGAATGCGTTTCCGTACTCGGTGCAATTGATGAAGTATTCGAATCTCTCGGTGAATCTGGGATCCGTGGGCTTTCTCTTAGCGAGAGGGCTGTTTTCAACGGGATAGTCGTAGATGAAGGTGGGCTGAATGAGCTTGTCCTCAACGTATGCGTCGAAGAGCTCAACGAGAACTGTGCCTGCGGTCGCATCTGCGGGAACCTCAACGTGAAGTGCCTTTGCTGCCGCTCTTGCTTCCTCGTCGTTTGCCCAGGAGTAGTAGTCTACGCCTGCGTATTTCTTAACTGCGTCAACCATCGTGAGACGCTCCCACTTGCCGAGGTCGATCTCGGTGCCCTGGTAGGTGATCTTGGTGTCACCGCAAACCTCTTTTGCGAGCATCTTGTAGAGCTCCTCAACGAGATCCATCATTCCGTAATAATCGGTGAACGCCTCGTAAAGCTCGATGGTGGTGAATTCGGGGTTGTGCTTCTGGTCCATACCCTCGTTTCTGAAGATACGGCCAACCTCGTATACCTTGTGCATACCGCCGACTATAAGACGCTTGAGGTAAAGCTCGGTCTCTATACGGAGGTACATAGGAATGTCAAGGGTGTTGTGGTGAGTCTTGAACGAGCGCGCGGATGCTCCGATCTCGATGGGAAGGAGTATGGGCGTGTCAACCTCAAGGTAGCCCTTGGAGTCGAGGTAGGAACGGATAAGGGAGAGAATTCTCGAACGCTTGTAGAAGGTATCCTTAACCTCGGGGTTAACGATAAGGTCTACGTATCTCTGTCTGTATCTCTGCTCAAGGTTGGTAAGACCGTGAAACTTTTCGGGAAGGGGAAGGAGAGACTTCGCAAGAAGAGTCGCGCTCTTAGCGTGTACGGAGATCTCACCGGTTCTCGTGCGGAAGAGGATACCCTCAACACCGATGATATCACCAACGTCCCACTTCTTGAAGCCTGCGTATGCCTCTTCACCGAGGTCGTCGCGTGCAACGTAAAGCTGGATCTTGCCGTCGCCGTCAAGAAGATGAGCAAAGGAAGCCTTACCCATAACTCTCTTTCCGACCATTCTTCCGGCAACTCTTACGGTAAGCTCCTTGCCCTCTGCAAGTAAAGCCTCCTCGTTGTCTGCATATTCCTTGATCGCGTTTACGCTGGTGTGCGTAACGTCGTACTTGGTTATTTCGAAGGGGTTCTTTCCGGATTCGTAAAGATTTGCAAGCTTATCACGGCGAACCTTAAGCTCGCTGGTATCGCTTAAAACGTTAGCGTTGTTTTCTGCCATGACGTTTGATCCTTTCTGTCTTAATTAGTGCTCTTTTGCTCTGGTTACGCTCTTAACCTGAAGCACCTGCTCGCGAACGCCGGGAACGAATACCTCGTCACCTGCTCTGGAGCCTAAAAGAGAATGTCCTATGGGCGAGTCGTCGGATATCTTGCCGTTGAGAGGATCGGTCTCGTAGGAGCCTACGATGTGATAGGTAAACTCTCTTCCTCTCGTTACGTTGTAAACTACTACTACGGAGCCAACGCTTACCTTGGATTCGTCGATCTGAGATTCGTCGATAACCTTAGCGTTGGAGATCATTTCCTTGAGCTCTGCTATGCGGGCGTGGATCTTGCCCTGCTCCTCCTTTGCAGCATCGTATTCGCTGTTTTCCGAAAGGTCACCGAAGGAACGAGCGGTGGAGATCTCCTTCTTGTTTTCCTCAACTCTTACGTTAACGAGGAAATCAAGCTCGTCTTGAAGTGCTTTAAAGCCTTCGGGAGTGTAGGTCTTTGTTTCTGCCATTTTTATATTCTCCTCAAAATAATAATCAATAAATGTAAATTATAGTTTTCTTTTTTTGTTTTTTGTGTGATAACTTAGTTATTCTTGTCGGCTATCAGCTTTTGAAGCTCCGATACCGCAAGCTCGATAAAATCGTCATCCTCGCCTGCCTCAATGTCGGGAGTAACACCGACACCGTGGAAATTGGTGCCTAAAGGTGTGTTGTAAAGCGCCGTCGTAAGAGTCAGTGCCGAGCCGCTGCGGAAGGTAAGCGTGCTCTGCATAATGCCCTTGCCGAAGGTGACTCGTCCAACGCTGACGGACTTCAAGACGCCCGTTAAATTATAGTCGCGAAGCGCTCCGGAGAAGAGCTCTGCCGCAGATGCCGAGCTTTCGTCAAAGATAACTGCACATGGGATCGATAGCACGTGGTCGGTGGGATCCTCGTCGGTTCCGTCATTGCCTGCGTATATAGGTGCGCGCAGATTTGAGAAGGTCGAGATCAGGGTTCCCGTGGGAACGAGATAGGATATCATATCGGTTACGAGAGAAAGGTATCCGCCGGGGTTCGCGCATACGTCGAAGATGATTCCCTCGGCACCGCCGTTCTCGGCAAACGCGATAGCCTCGCGGAACTGAAGAGAAACGTTGTTCTCGTCGTTACCCTTGAAGCTTTTTATTCTGACGTAAGCGATCTTGGTGTTCTCTATGAATTTATACGTAACGAAGGTCTCGGATATGAGCGCGCGGATCATATCGAAGGTGATCTCGGTCTCGCCTCGTTTTACGGTGACGGAAACCGGGGTTCCGATCTCTCCCTTGACCTTGTCAAGAGCCTCGGAGACTCCAAGTTCGGAAACAAGCTCACCGTTTACGGCAACGATATAGTCACCCGCCTTGATCCCTGCCGCGAGGGCGGGGGAATCGGGCTCGATGCCCGTAACGAGAATGGTGTTTTCAAGCGTATTACTTAACACGGATACGCCTATTCCGACGAACTGTCCGCTCATATCGGTGTTGTAATCCTCAAACTCGTCGGGAGTTCTGTAATATGCGTAGGAGTCACCGACGGAGTAGATGTAGCAATCTATAAGAGCGTGCGTGACTGCCGCCTTGTCGGTTTTATCAACGTCGGGGAAATACTCGAAGAATGCCGCCTTGGTTCCCGTTGCTAAGGTGTCGTTGTCGGGAAGCGAGGTGTAATAATAGGTGTTGAAGCAAATTTCAACGTTGGCAAATTCCGTCGTATCGAACGCGGGGATATCGTTATCCTCGGCAAGCTTTACTACTACGGAGTCTCTGGTAACGTAAATATCGTTGGAGTATTCGCCTTTTTTACGTGAGCAGGCGGAAAGTGAGGTAACGGCGATTGCGATGAGAAGGAGCAAAGCAGACAAACGAAGGTGCGCGGTGTGTTTTTTATTCATATTTGTCCTCTTTTTAGTGCGTGCGCTACACGCGATATCTTTTCAGTAGTTAACCCTGCGGCTTTGCGCAGGGTATATGTATATTTTATCAGACGGAATGTGAAAAATCCGTCGAAAACGATCTATTTATTAAAACTTAGTGGGCTTGCTCGTAAGATACTTCTTAACCATGAGCGCAACCTTGAAGGTTACCGCGTGGTCAAACTCGCGAAGATCAAGTCCGGTGAGCTTTCTGATCTTCTCAAGTCTGTATACGAGAGTGTTTCTGTGAACGAAGAGTTTTCTTGAGGTCTCAGAAACGTTGAGGTTGTTTTCAAAGAAGCTCTGAACGGTCATAAGAGTCTCCTTATCGAGAGACTCGAGAGAGCCCTTCTTGAATACCTCTCCGAGAAAGATCTCGCAAAGAGTGGTGGGAAGCTGGTATATGAGTCTTCCGATTCCGAGATTCTCGTAGGACATAACGGGCTGCTCGATATCGAACACCTTACCTACCTCAAGGGAAATTCTTGCTTCCTTATATGCTCTTGCAAGGTCCTTAAGATTATCAACGATGGAGGATACACCGATAAGTGCCTTTGCACCGTGCTCGTTCTTAACGGTCTTAAGAAGGTCCTTTGCGAAGATCTCAAGATCCTCGTTGGTGGTGCCCTTTTCAACCTCTTTAACGATTACGATATCCTGCTCGCTGATGCTGATAACGTAGTCCTTGTTAGTCTCTTCAACGATGTCCTCGATTATTTCATAGGGGGGATTTTCGGTCGTGCCGTGGAACTTAACAACGAATACCGCGCGGCACTCGTCGTTGGTGAAATGGAGCTCGTTGGACTTGATGTATATATCGCTCGGAAGAATGTTGTCGAGAATTATGTTCTTGATGAACGAGCCCTTGTCGTACTTTTCATCGTAAAGGCTCTTGATGTTTCCGAGTGCGATGGAAAGAAGCTGGGTGGTCTTATCTGCTTCGGTATCCGTACCCTCCGCAAAGGCGATGCAATCGTTTTTGCCTGAAGCGGTTATAAAACGGTAGGAATAGCCCTCATAAAAAACAGCTCCGTGTGAATACGTAAGCTCTTCTCTTATTCTCTGTCTGGATTCTCCGATCTTACCGACCTCGCTGCACGCGATGATAATTCCGTTTTCGTCAATCACACCGATAGTGCGTCCGAGAACGTCCTTCATCTGATGGATGACGGTTTGGAACAAACGGTTGGACATAATATATCCCCTTTCAACTGTTAACACGTAGTTTTGTTTATACTGCCATATATTCTACCTTATTTTTTGGCATTTTTCAATAGTTTTTTCAAAAAAGTTTTCTTTTTCACCAAAAAAATAACAAATTATTTGTAAAAAATGCACTTTTTGGTAATTTTAAAGCTCGAATTTATATGAAATTGCCGCGAGACAGTAGTCGGGCGCGGTCTCGCAACGGAGGATCCTCGGTCCGAGATTTGCCATTTTGAAGCCTGCGGACTCCGCAGCTCTCGCTTCATCCGGCGAGAAGCCGCCCTCGCAGCCAACGATTACCGCAATTGTTTTCGGCACTTCGGTAAGCTCGTCAAGTATCGTTTTTAAGGAAAGAGTGCCGTCTCCCTCATAGCAGAAGAGTGTGAGCTCACGCTCGGATGCCGCCTTGATCATTTCGGTGAAGGAAATGGGCATACCTACGGTGGGAAGAGCGGCTCTGCCGCACTGCTTTGCCGCCTCCTCAGCTATGCGCGAGAGCCTTGCGGTACGCTCCGCCGCCTTGTCTGCCTTGGGCTTCTTTATACATCTTGAGGACTCGAAGGGGACGATCTCTGTGGCACCGAGCTCGACCGCCTTTTGTATTACCGTCTCAAGCTTGTCCGACTTGGGATAAGCCATAAAGAGAGTTATTCTCGACTTGGGCTCGCTCGAGGAGATCTTCTTTTCAATAACGTCGGCATCGCATCTGTCGTCGCGTATTTTCGTGAGACGGCAGGCGTATTCGGTGCCCTCACCGTCCGAGACGGTAACGCCGTCTCCCACCGCCATTCTGAGCGAGCGCGCTATGTGTCGGGCATCGTCACCGAGAATGAAAAGGGAGCCGTCCTCTATCTGAGATCTGTCAATAAAAAATCTTGGCATAATTAAAATTCCTTACCGTGAATTTAAAGCCGTCGCGAAGGACGGCTATATAGTTGTATAATGTAGTTTTTTTACTTTATAAGCATTGCTACCCAATCGTTTTCACGCTCGATGCGTTCAACGGTGAAGCCGAGTGAAAGGGAAGCGTTCTTTATATCCTCCTCGCGCTCCTTAACGATGCCCGAAAGGATAATGGGCGCGCCGGGAGTGAGGTAGTCCTTGATGTCGGGGAGCATTCTGAGAATTATTTCGGCAACGATGTTCGCAACGCAAACGTCATAGCCGTCAGCCTTTTTCTCAACACCGCGGAGAAGGTCGGAGGTGCCTGCGGTGATGTTGTTGCATCCGCTCGCTATCGCGTTTTCCTTGGTTACCTTGACTGCAACGGGATCGATGTCGTAGGCGTTACAGCTCTTTGCTCCGAGCTTTGAGGCGCAAATGGAGAGTATACCCGATCCGCAACCGACGTCGAGCACCGCTTCACCGCCCTTGACTACGTCCTGCATTATCTTCATAACGAGGCGCGTGGTCTCGTGCGTGCCCGTGCCGAACGCCATACCGGGATCGATGCTGACAATTATCTCGCCCTCCTTCGCCTCGTAGCTTTCCCAAGCGGGAACGATGGTAACTCTTCCGAGGGGGATCGGCTTGAAATACTTTTTCCAAGAGTCCGCCCAGTTTTCCTCCTGCATACCCTCCGTCTCTTTGGTGAATTCTATTCCGAGAGAGGAGAGTTTTGCGTCTATGAAGGTCACGTATTCGAGAAGGTTCTTCTCCTCGGGCACGAAAATGGAGATCTTGGCGTGTGACTTATCCGCATTGAGAATAGTCTCGTCAACGAGCTCTCCGTACATTCCGTTTAAGGAAAAATCGCTGTAGTCTTCGATCATAAGACCGTTGTCGAGCATACTGATAACTGCCGCCGCCTCGTCGAGATCCTTAGTATTTACTTTTATCGTGAGCTTAGTCCAATTTCCTGCCATTTTATCTCCTTCGAGAGCTCTTTTGCTCTATTAATGTCAATATTTATTTGCATTATCAACTCTTTTTGCGATGGGAACTTGATTTCATCGCGCATAAAGTCGACGTAGTATATACGGATATTCTCGTCGTAGACCTCTTCATCAAAGTCGAAAATGAAGGTCTCCGAGTGCGCTTTTCTTTCGTCAAAGGTCGGGCAGGTGCCAACGTTCGTTATTCCGCAATAAAGCCTTCCCGATATCTCTATGAGAGAAAGATAAACACCGTGGGGAAGGACGAATTTTTCTCCGTCCCAATCAACGTTCACGGTTGGGATCCCGAGCTTTTTGCCAAGCCCCCAGCCGTGAGAGACCTTGCCGTCTGAGAAGAATGGCTTGCCGAGAAGCGCGGTTGCCTCACTGAGCCTTTTTTCCGAGAGCAGAGCTCTTACCTCCGTGGACGATACCGAAACGCCTCCGTTTACGTATTCGTCAAGCACGACGGTATCTCTTCCGAGCGATCTCATTTTATTTTCAAGATACTCGCTGTTTCCTGCGGCACTCTTGCCGAATCTGAAATTATATCCGCAAAAAGCCACCTTTACGTTCAGCATACCGACGAGTATCTTATCGACGAACTCGTCCTTCGAAAGATCCTTTATGATCTCAAAGTCGAAGACCACGGTGATATCCACGCCGAGCGAGGATATCTCGGAAAGCTTCTCACCGTCCGTAAAGAGTCTTGTGCGGTTCGGCTTGAATGTGGTGCTTTTTGCGGAAAAAGTTAACACGAGTGAGGGGATATCACTCTTTTTTGCCGTTTTTACCGCCTCTGATATAAGCGTTCTGTGTGCCGCGTGAACTCCGTCGAAAAATCCGAGTGCCGCCGTGCAGCCTCGCTCAAGGATACGGGTGCTTTTATTAAATTCCAGAAGATCCTTTTCGCTCTTCACAGAGAATACCTGCATAGCTTTCCTCCTTTTTTCATCGGTTTCGATAATTAGTATACTATTTTTTGCCGTGAAAGTCAATAACAAAATTCCCGATCTCCCGCCGCCTCTTTTTCTCCTCA
This sequence comes from Eubacteriales bacterium, assembly GCA_045129715.1. GTDB lineage: Bacteria > Bacillota > Clostridia > Oscillospirales > CAG-272 > UBA1740. Next base: position 7,940 of record JBGVKA010000079.1, read on the forward strand.
AATATTAAATTTTATTTATAAATAATATTTTATTTGACAAAATAGTATATATGTGTTAAAATGGTAACGGCATATCTCTATACTTGTTCGAAAGAAAGGATTTTTTTATGAAGCTCAACTACAAAAGAACCATACTCGTAGGATTTGCCTTTTTCCTTATCAGTGCCTTTTGGCAGGCGTACGATGCGATAGTACCGCTTATTCTTACTAACCACTTCGGATTGCCTCAGGATTGGTCGGGATTTGTTATGTCCTTCGATAACATCCTTGCGCTCTTTATGCTTCCGCTCTTTGGCGCTCTTTCCGACAGGATATTTACAAAATGGGGAAAAAGAACTCCGTTTGTATTTGTAGGCACCATTTTGGCGGTGATAGCATTCATATTTCTGACGTTTGTGGATAACCCTCAGCTCGACAGGATCGAGAGCACCGAGGTGGAGATGGATTACGAGCCCGCCGACGAGCTCAGAGAAACCGTATTCGAGCTTTCCGGTCATGTTAGCCCAAAAGATAAAGATCTGGCAAAGATATTCAAGAATGAATATGAAGCACTTCAGAAATTGTATAAGGCTGACAGAATTCCCGATCAGTATGCGGCGGCGGATGAGTTCAGAGATGCTACCTACAGCCTTGTAAAGTACGCGAAAAGTGAATCCGACAGCGATCTTGAGAAGATGGCTGACGATCAGCTTGATATACTTGACGATCTTTTCGAAGAGATCGAGGCTTCGACCTTCGAGATAACTAAGAACAACGTGGGCGGACTTATCGGATTTGCCTTGGTTCTTCTTCTCGTTCTTATTGCGATGGCTACATTCAGATCTCCTGCCGTCGCTTTGATGCCCGACGTTACTGTAAAGCCCCTTCGTTCAAAGGGTAACGCAATCATCAATCTTATGGGTACAGCCGGCGGTATCATAGTGCTTGTATTCGGAATCGTATTCTCCACGAAGCAGATATTCATGAGCTATTCGTGGTACGTTTTAGCCGTTTGTATGGTAATGATCGGCGGTCTTGTCACCTTTGTTTGCACCGTTAAGGAAAACAAGTGGGCTCAGGATATGGCTGATGACGCCAAGAAATACGGTATCGTTGAGGAGGCGGAACAGCAGGATAGCAGCAGAAAGCTTTCACATAGCGAGATTGCTTCGCTCTTCCTTATTCTTGCATCGGTTGCTCTTTGGTATATAGGATATAACTCCATAACCTCCAAGTACTCTGTTTATGCGACAAGAGAGCTTGGCTTTGATTACAACTTAACCCTTATAATAGCACAGGCCGCAGCGGTAGTTTCTTATATTCCGATCGGTATGATCTCTTCCAAGATCGGACGTAAGAAGGCGATCCTTTCCGGTATCATTATGCTTACCGCAGCGTTCATAATAGGTCATTTCATCACTCCTCTTACTCCCGAGTTCGTAATGTATCCTATCTTTGCTCTTGCAGGCATTGGCTGGGCTACCATTAACGTTAACTCCTTCCCGATGGTTGTTGAGCTCGCTCGCGGCGGTGACGTTGGTAAGTACACGGGATACTATTACACCGCATCTATGGCGGCGCAGGTCGTTGCTCCCATTGTTTCCGGTAGACTTTACGAGATGATGGGAATGAGAAGTGTATTCTTCGTATTCGGAGCTATATTTGTAGCCCTCTCATTCGTTACCATGTTCTTTGTTAAGCACGGAGACTCGAAGCCTGAGGCTACCGGAATGCTTGAAAGCCTTGCGGGTGCGGACGACTGAGTTTAACTCATAACAAAACACTTTTATTTCACGAGGACATTCTATGGTACTTGTATATATACTTCTTGCGGCAGTAATTATTTTCTGCACGTGGCTCTTCCTTATCTCGCCCGGTGACGACAGGGGAATGGAAAAATTCAAAAATAAAAAATACGCTCACAGAGGTCTTCACGGAACCGTCGGCTACGACGAGTATGCGGCAGAGAACTCCCTCACCGCTTTCGCAAGAGCAAAGGAGCACGGCTTCGGAATCGAGCTTGACCTTCGTATGTCGAAGGACGGTGAGATAGTCGTTATACACGACGGAAATCTTGAGAGAGTAACGGGCTTTGACGGTAAGGTATCCGAGCTTACTCTTGAAGAGATAAAAAGCAAGCCCCTTATAGGCACCACCGATACCGTTCCCACTCTTCACGAGGTGCTTGAGCTTATCGACGGCGCGATACCGCTCCTTCTTGAGATAAAAGAAGAGGGAATGGACCACACACTTTCCGAGAAGGTTGCCGAGATACTCAAGGATTACAAGGGCGACTATATGGTCGAATCCTTCAGCCCCTTCGCCTTTGGCGTTTTCAAGAAGAATTTGCCGGATATTCCTCGCGGATTCCTTGCTTATAAGCATTCCTTGAAGAAGGAAAGCAGCTCCTTGAGCTTCAGACTCATTCAGAGGCTCACCTTTAATTTCCTTGCGCGCCCCGCCTTCATCGCGCTTCACGTTAAAACACCTAAGCTTTTCCCGGTGCCCCTCGTTGCCGCGATCTATAAAACTCCCCTTATTGCCTGGACCGTAAACTCCAAGGAGGAGGAGATAGAGGCTTATAAGATGGGCTTCTCCGGTATCATCTTTGAGGGCTACATTCCCGATTGATTAAATTTGCCGTTCCGTCCGACTCGGGCGGAACGGTTTGTATTCCTTGCGAGTGCGGTGCCTATGCCGTTTCGGTATCGGTGCACCGTCAAAGCAATTCACCGAGGTTTATAAATGAAATTACAACTTGTTGCTACCTGTCTTTTCGGTCTTGAGAGGCTTCTCGGCGAGGAGATAGACGCTCTCGGATACGAGAGGATATCCACCATAGACGGAAGAGTTACCTTCCTCGGAGACGAGGAGGCTATAGCTCTTTCAAATATATTTTTAAGATACGCCGAGAGGATTCTTATAAAGGTCGGCTCCTTTGAGGCAACGACCTTCACGGAGCTCTTTGACGGAACCTACGCTCTCGATTGGGATGCGTTTATCGGAAAGCTCGACGCCTTCCCCGTTAAGGGACATTCGATAAAATCCGACCTGCACTCCATTCCCGACTGTCAGGCGATAATCAAGAAGGCTATCGTTAAAAAGCTTTCCTCGGTCTACGGTCTTACCTATTTCCCGGAGGAGCGCACAAAATATCAGATAGAGTTCTTCATACTCAACAACGAGGCAACTCTTATGATAGACACGAGCGGTATGCCTCTTCACAAGCGCGGATACAGAAGGGAATCAAACGACGCGCCCATAAGGGAAACGCTTGCGGCGGCTATAGTCAAGACCTCGCGCCCGAGAAAAGAGGTGCTTCTTTGGGACCCTATGTGCGGCAGCGGTACCATAGCTATCGAGGCGGCAATGATGATGAATAATATCGCGCCAGGAAAGAACCGAGGCTTTGCCGCGGAGAGCTTCCCCTTCATAAAGCGCGAGATATGGAAAAACGCTCGCGAGGAGGCTATTGAGGGCGAGATAAAAAGCGGCTTTGAGGTCTTCGCCTCGGATATCGATCCTGCGGCAGTGGAGCTTTCGCGAAAGAACGCTTATCTCGCAGGCGTTGCGGACAGCGTTAAGTGCTTCAGAAAGAATGCGCTTGAGATATCCGCTCCCGGACGCAGAGCCACGATAGTTACCAACCCTCCCTACGGCGAAAGACTTATGACCGTAAGCGAGGTCGAGGGACTTTATCGCGCTATGGGACGGCACTTCAAAACGCTTGCTCCCTGGCAGATATACGTTATAACCTCGCACAAGGAGTTTGAGCGCTTTTACGCTCGCCGTGCGGACAAGATCAAGAAGCTTTACAACGGTATGATACCCTGC
>JBGVKA010000080.1:0-4528 GCA_045129715.1 Eubacteriales bacterium
TAAATAAGATCGCGATATACGAAAAAGACGGGCATTATCCGAGTGTCGTTAGTGACACCTGCGAATGCGCCGTCTTTTTGTATTTATAACGACTCCTTTAGTGCTCGGCATAGATAATACGCCTCGTCCTCCGAATTGAAGATCGAAAGACTGACTCTTGTGAGACCGCTTTTTACAGTTCCGAGCTTCAGATGTGCAAGAGGTGCGCAGTGTAGCCCGGAGCGAGTGCAGATCCCTGAGGCGTTTAGTGTATCCGATACCGAGGAAGAGCTTCTCTCGCGAAGCGAAAATGAAACGATCCCGTTTTCTGCCGCGTGGACGGTAAGACCGTTGATCCTTTTAAGCTCCTCGCAAAAAACGTCAGTTAAATACGTAAGCCTTTTCGAAATGCTTTCTAAACCGTACTCGTTGATAAAATCGATACCTGCGCCGAGTGAAACTATGGATGGTGAGGGAAGGGTGCCCGCCTCAAATCGCTCGGGAAGATCCCTTGGCATAAAAGGATTTAACGAGTCATTCCCGCTTCCGCCCTCAATAAGAGTTTTCGTTGGCGTTGACCTTGGAAAAACGGCAAATCCAATTCCTTGTATGCCGAAAAGTCCCTTGTGTCCGGGGGCACATAAGGCATCGCAGGGGCTTTGCGCAAGATCGATCCTCTTGTGTCCGATCAGCTGAGAAGCATCGACGATAAGCTTTAGCTTATATATATCGGCGGTCCTTGATAATACGCTTAGCGGTATCTCGCATCCCGTTACGTTAGAGCAGAGCGTAGATACTATTGCCTTAGTTTCGGGGCGGATAGCATTTTTTATATTTTTTTCTATATCTCCGTCCGTTGAAAACGAGGAGTATTCGATGCCGATCTCGTCCTTTAGCTTGTTTAACGGGCGCAAGATCGCGTTATGCTCAACGTCCGATATCAAAACGTGGCATCGCTCCGTTATCAAGCATTTTATTGCTATGTTGAGAGCGTAAGTTGCGTTCAGCGTAAAGCAAACGTTCTCAGGCTTACCGAGAGATAAAAAATCCGATAACGCATCCCTTGTATAAAATATCTCTTCGCTCGTTTTTATAGCGAGCGCGTGCGAGCTTCTTCCGGAGTTGGAGCAGTATTTAACTATACAGTCCTCGGTCTTTTCGATGACCGATTTGGGCTTTGGAAATGTCGTTGCGGCGTTGTCGAGATAGATCATTTTATTAGACTCGGTAATTATATACCGTATAGTCGAGTCCTGCGGATTTCATCAGGCGGACCGCATCAAGAAAAAGGTTGTTATCTATTTCCAAGCCGTAGGTACAGCTTTTCGTGAGCTCCGCATCGACCTTGATGAGACGTGCTACGATACCCGATCTTGATAATATTTTCCGCCCCTTAAGAGCGTAGGTGACCGAATTAAAGGTAACGATAACTTTTGCCATGCTGCATCTCTCCCGAAAAAAATAGATATACAGTATCATTTTATGAAAAAATATCGTCTAAAGTTACGGATATACGCAAATGTCAAGTAATAATTCAAAAATTCGGTAAAAAATTTTCAATATTTAGTTTTTTCAGCTCTCGGGTGAAGTGTTTAGTGCTGTTTTCACCGCCAAAGAGGGCTCTTGGATAGTTGTTAATGAAGTTTTGTACGTGACGTATGTATGCGTTACTGTAGTCCGAAATTGCGGTGCCCTTCGGTATAAAACGACGGATAAATCCGTTTTGATTCTCGTTGGATCCTCGTTCAGACGAGCAATACGGATGACAATAGTACACCGTCGTTCTGCGCTTCCTCGTGTATGGAGATATCTCCATGCCCTCGGTATTAGAGAACTCGGTGCCGTTGTCAAACGTTATGCTCTTGAAGATCTTACGAAAGTTTGAGCTTCCGAGCTTACGCTCGATACGGTTGAGCGCATAAACTGTGCTTGCTGCAGTCTTATTAAATGATTTAATAATAATTTCCATTCGGGCGAGTCTTTCCGTAAAAACAAGGAGAGTCTCACCTTTTTTTCTTTTACCGACAACCGTATCACCTTCCCAATGACCAAAAGACGTACGCTCATTAATCTCGGGCGTGCGTTTTTCTATTGAGTGCTCCACGTTTGGAAGCTTCTTCGGTTGCTTCTCTTGTACTGTTTTCTTTTTACGTTCTCCCTTACGAAGCAAATTCTTATTGCTTATACGGAGAAAAACACCTTTATCGATGTAAGAATAAAGAGTCACTCGGCAAACCTTTGTTTTGAACTTTAATCCGTGCTCTTTGATATAAAGCAATATTGCCGCAGGCGAATATCCTTGAAGAACCATATCCTCTACGAATTTTGCAAATTCTTTATCCTTGCCGAGTTTTATAGGCGCGCCCTTGGCTGTTGCGTTTATATCTGCGACCATTTGAGCTTTATTTGCGCTATACTTCTTCGTTTCGGTCCAATCAGAGTTACGATGCATATAATAGCCTCTTCGGAGCTCGTAATAAACTCCGCTATATGTAAACCCTAATTCTTCCGCTATGCGTTGAATTGAAAAACCTGCATTATACAATGCTTCAAGTTTATCTCGGGTGCTTTTGTTAAACGTTTTGTGTTTGCTCTTCATTCTCTTCGTCATGGATACACTCCTTAATTAGCTATGCGCTTATTATTCTTTTCGCTTCGCGAGGACGCGTGGGGAAGGACGGAAGCCGCACGCTGCTCGCTTTCTGCGGCTTTCCGTCTTCTTCCTCCCCGACGTCTTTCGTGCGGAATATCGAAAAAAATCCAAAATAACCGTTGGTTTTCTTCGTTCGTTCTGTTCCTCGGTGTGTTCATAGACCAAGGGGACTATCTCCTAGGCGAAGTCCCCCAACGATTTAAAAATCGTCGGTACCCTCTATTGCCAAGGCGGTTTCATATCCATAACACTTTGGCTGAGTCAATATCGTCACCGATTTTTCTTAACACCCGGGAGAAAAATCTAAAAAACAATGAAAAAACTTTTTCCCTTTACACTCGGGAGTGAAAAACTTTTTTAATTCTTTTTTTGCCTCAATGACTCCGTGTTATTGATATGAGCTTCTGTAACCACAGAAGCACCGACGACGGTGCTTCTCTCTATGGGGCGCGGTTCGTTGCTCGGTTGTATCGTTCATCTAGTTGGTGCTTGGGCGGTTTCGCTCGGTTCTGCGAACATCTCGGTTGCAGAGCTCTAGAAAGCACCGGGCGAGGTTGTGGTTGCCTAGAGTTCTACAACAGACACCGGGAGGGGCTAACGGCTCCCGGGGTTGAAAAGCCAAAAAAGGTGAAATCAGACTGTGCTATCGGAAGCCGGGCAGAAAGGAGCAAATACACCAAATCGATAAGAAAGGAGTTTTCTCGGTTATGCAGTTATTCGTAAACAAAAGAGAAGTTCCTACGTTAACCATCGCTCTCGAGGAATACATTACAAATCACCCTCAAAGCGAAGAAGCGCAAAAACTTCTCTCTCGTATCTATGAATGCCTCGATAAACAAGGCAAAGACAAGACTAAAACGAACCGCTAAACTCATTTAGTCATGTCGGGGAGAGTATCACCCTCTCCCTTTGACACTTATATTATACACAACAGAAAGCCATTTTTCAAGCATTTTCTTCATTTTTGGAGCTTCGCACAATTTTGGCTTTCGACTAATGAACACTAATTTTATACACTATGCACAAAGGAGCAAGGAAAATGAAACAATTAACCAAAGACGATTGTTACAAAATAGGATACTATTCTGAAAAATACTTTTCAGAAGGTTATGACGAAAACGGAAACTATGTTTTCTTCGATAAAGAAACAGGCGAGGTTGCCGCCATTATATCAAAAAAGGAGGACTAAACAATGACCGCAACGTTATCCAGAGCGGAGCAACTCCGCAACGATCTCGAGAATATGCTATTCTCTCGAAAATATCTCATCGGTGTTCTAGCCGAGCTTGAACAGCTCGGGAGGACACACACAAGAGAGTACGCCAACGTTAAGCAGAATTACGACACCCTCGGAAATAATATCCGAAGAGTAGAGACAGAGCTCGAAAAGGTTGAAATGGAGCTTTCCGAGATAATCGACGAGGAGCTTATCGGAATGGATGCCGACGAGTTTCTCGAACTATGGAAAGGAGTGACAGAATGAAAGAGTTTTGGGTTTGCTTCAAAAGAAAAGGGAGATGCACTCAACGAGTTTTCGATACTCTTCAAAAAGCCGTTAAATACATAGAAAAATATATCGGAACTATTAAAGATTACGAGGTTATTCCAAAGTTTTACGTAAACGCTGACGTTGTAACGTTGGAAATCGAAAACGAACACCCGGTGAAAATACTCACTCCACTCGGAGAAGCACAAAAAATAAAAAAAATACTCTAAACGCTATTAAGAATATCGGGGCGGTTCTGCCGCCTCGATAGGCACTCTCTCCCCCTAACAAGTTAGCCAAGTGCCGAGCCACCCCACACCATACGAAAGGATTTTATACAGAATGAATTACTCAAAACTTAGTATAGCAGAAGCTTGCCGCTTCATATTCACCGGAGGACGTATAACCGT
>JBGVKA010000081.1:0-8105 GCA_045129715.1 Eubacteriales bacterium
CTATTGAACCTCGCTCGTCTTCTGTCCTCCGAGCTTGAATATTCTGAGGAAAATACCGAAGCTCTTATCCTCGAGCTTGAAACGGAGCTCTTGTAAAAACAAAATAAAAACGCCGATACGCAGGGTACTGACACTCCTTCGCATCGGCGTTTTTCGTCTTTTTAAATTGTAGTTATCAGGCTTTATGCGTGAGAGAACGCTCGTCCGCGATCCCGTATCACATTCCCATTTTCTCAAGCTCTCGGCACATATCCTTGTAAAAGCCGTATATCTTTTCCTTTTGATGCTTTCTTGATGCAAAATCAACCATCTGTCCGTGAGATATCGATATATCAAGCATCTCACCGCGGTAGTTGCCGAATTTTGAGGATTCGTGAGAAACTAATCCGTCGGTATCAACGTCCTCGTACTTCTTGTAGATCCATCTCGGCAAAGCCATAACGAAGCAGTCGCGCCCGCGCCTCAGGGTTGCGGAATAGCTTTGACAGTATATGCTGTCAAAGGGATCGAAAAGCTCCTCGTCACCGTCCTTTGCGGTGCGAAGCTGATCGCAGGCCTTCATCGCATTAGGGTGCTTGTCCCCGAGTATTCTGTAAAACGTATTTATGAAGAAAGCTATTATCTTCTTTATCCACATAGGCAACCGCCAGATATGAGAGGCAACCGCAGAGCCCTTATGAGGGGTGGAAAGGGTAGTGAACGATGCGACCTTATCCGCCATATCGAAATGCTTTATCATATATTTGAGATCCAAGCCGCCCTTTGAGTGAGCAATGAGGTTGACCTTCTCTGCACCCGTCGTCTCAAGAAGCTTAAGGATATAATCACGAAGCTGCTCCGCATTGGTCTCAATACTGCCGAAGCCGTCGTGAGTCGCAACGTGAACGTCGTGTCCCTCATCGGCAAGCACGTGCTCTATCCTGCCGAAAGCACGGAAACGCTTAAAATGTCTGACCGTAAGTCCATGCACTAAAATTATCGGATATTTACAAGCCATACCGTCCTCCTTTCACGGCGGCAGAGAACGAGCTGTTACTCGCTTACGCCCCCGATATCTAAATGCTTTAAAATATACCGCGGAATACCGCCTTGCCAAAGGCAAAAGCCTCTTCCAATTCAATTATAACCTAAAAAAATTCCACTTTCAACCCCGGTGAGAATAATTTAATATTTTGTAATAAATTGGAGCACCGCCTGCGGAATATCCGTAAGCGGTGCAATAATATTAAAGCAAAATGCAGATGAGTCCCGATGCGCCCTCGTTAATGATTCTTTCGAGCGTCTGGCTCATTTTTGCGCGTGATTCGTCGGACATATGCGAAAGCTTTGAGTACATTCCGTCGTTTACGAGCTCGTAAAGTGATCTGCCGAACATCTTTGAGTCAAGAAGCTGTCGCGGATCCTCCTCGTAGTCGGCGTTCATGGTCTTGATGACCTCCTCGGATTGCTCCGCACTTGCAAAGGTGGGGCAAACGTCCGCGCGTATCTTCGTTTTGATCATATGTATCGATTCCGCCTCTGCGGATACCTTAACACCCCATCCGCCGCTTTGCTTTATAAGCTCGGGCTCGGAGAGCTTAAGACCGTCGGCATCGGGCATAACTATACCGTATCCGTGCTCCCTTACGTCAAGAAGAGCACTCTTGACCTTCTCGTATTCGCGCTTGGCGTTTGCCATATCGATCACGGCGGAAAACAGAGCCTTATCCGAGTCGAGAGTCTCACCGGTAAGATCGCTCATAGCGGAAAAATACGTATCCCTTCCGAGCTCGATCGAGAATTCGCCCCGTCCCGTAGCGGCATCAAGGGAAACGAGAGAGATGCTCTCGCTTTTATCCGCAAGGCTCTTCACGTCACCGAAACGCTTAACGGAGTCTGCAAAATTACAGACGGTATCGAAAATATTTCTGTTTATCTCGTGCTCGTCAGGAAGAAGCGCGGTCCAATCGGGAAGAGTGAAGGAAAGCTCCTTGACGGGAAATTCTCCCACCACAAGTCCAAGAATCGCCTCAACGTCAGCGGCATTGAGCCTCGTGCAGTTAACGAGTGCCACGGGAGCTCCGTATTTTGCTTCAAGAGATCCCGCGAGCTCACGCGCGCTTTGACTTTCGGGATTTTGCGAGTTCAAAATTATCGCAAATGGCTTTTTTGCCTCCTTGAGCTCGCGAGCTACACGCTCCTCCGCCTCGATATAGCTTTCTCTCGGAATATCCGTAAAGCTTCCGTCTGTCGTCACGAGCATTGCAATGGCGGAATGCTCGCGCACCACCTTTTCCGTGCCGATCTCCGCTGCCTTTGAAAACGGCATAGGCTCCTCCGACCAAGGCGTTACGACCATTCGCCACTCATCGTCCTCCGTCGCACCGATAGCACCCTCAACCATATACCCAACGCAATCTATAACGCGGATATTTATATCCGTTCCGTCAATATTGACCTTCACCGCCTCGCAGGGCACGAACTTCGGCTCAGTAGTCGTTATCGTTCGTCCCGAGCCGCTTTGCGGTATCTCGTCAAGAGCTCGCTCGCGCTCGTATTCATTTGCTATATTCGGCAAAACAACGCTTTCCATAAAGCGATGGATAAAGGTAGATTTACCCGTACGCACAGGTCCCACAACACCGACGTAAACGTCGCCGCCGCACCGCCTTGCAATAGTCTCATAAATTTTGTTTTCGCTCATTTCGTTCTCCTTCAAAAGATGCTGTTACATCATAGTATGAAGATAAAGGCAAAAAAATACCCGTTCGAGAATAAAAAAGCTGAGCCGTCCGCCCTGTCAAAAGCGTTTGGCTCAGCATATTTTATTATTTTTTCGTAGCCTTTTCAAATTTTTCGAAGAGAAGCTCATTGGCTTTTTTCATCTTTTCCTCGTCGATCTTTACGACGCGTCTGTCGTAGGTAATAAGACCGTTCGTCTCATCCTCAACGTCGGTGAGCTGAGTGTAAACGAGCGCGGATAATCCTTCGTCAACCAGAGGCAAAAGTCCGTCTGTGTAAAGCTTGTACACCGCATCCGTAAAGCTTTTCTTGTCGCGATAGATAGAATATCCGTAGTTTCTCTTGCCGAAAAGATGACCGTCAATTCTGAGTGAGAATCCACCAAATTCACTTAAGAAGAACGGGCGTCCGTTAAGCTTCCTTGCCGTCGGAGTCTTGAAATAAACGTGCCTTGAGTCAACGTCGCTGTCCGCCGCATAAAACCAACCGGACGTTGAGTCGATAAATCTCGTCCTGTCGATCTCCTTCAGCATTTTATACGCCTCGTCGGGAGCAAACTGCCCCCATCCCTCATTGAAAATCGTATAAAGGCAAACCGACGGCGTGTTGTATAAAAGCTCTGCCGTCTTTTTCATTTCGCTGAGGAAGAAGGATCTCGACTCCTTGCTTCTGTGCCTTAGCGAGAAGCGCGCCTTTTTGAAGCCAACGGTAGGCATAGCCGTGTCAAGAATGAACGAGTAGCCCGAGTTGTTTACCATATCCTGAAAAACTACCATGCCGAGCTTGTCGCAAAGGTGGTAGAACACCATAGGCTCGATCTTTATATGCTTTCTTAACATATTGAAGCCAAGTCTTTTTGCCGTGAGAATATCCTCCTCGTAGCCCTCGGGAGTTGCGGGGAGAAAAATACCGTCGGGGAAGTAGCCCTGATCCAAAAGTCCCGAGAAAAGATACGGCTTGCCGTTGAGACAAAGACGTTTTTTGCCGGAAACCTCAAGGATATCAAGCGAGCGGAGAGCGAAATAACTCTCTATTTTATCCGTCTCCGTCTCGATCACGAATTCGTATAAATAAGGATTTTCGGGAGTCCAGAGAATAGGATCGTTAGGCTCGACCGTTACCGTGTCACCGTCGAAACCGTATACCTCGCCGTCTGCCTTAAGAATAAGTCTTTTGCTCTTAGCCTCGCTCTTGACCGTTATCCTTGCGCCCGACGTGGTGCAATCGATCTTTATGGAAAGTATCGGGGACTTTGGCAAGCTTTCAAGCCAAACGCTCTGCCATATACCGCTGACGGGTGTATACCACATACCGCCGCGCTTGTTTTTCTGCTTTCCGTAAGTATAGGTATGGAGAAGCTCGTCGACCGCCTTAACGGAAATCTCGTTCTCTCCCTCTCTGAGAAGCTCTGTTATATCAAAGGAAAAGGGAATATATCCACCGGTATGAGTGCCTGCGAGCATTCCGTTGACGTAGACCTCAGCAATCTGATCCACAGCACCGAAATGCAGTATGACTCTGTCGTTAACGAAGTCATCTGGAAGCGTAAAGCTTCTCGAGTAGCTCATTACCTCGCCCTTAAGGATCCTTCTTTCAACGCCCGAAAGCTTGCTCTCGGGAGGGAAGGGGACGGTGATCCTTCCGTCATAAACGGCATCCTCACCGCGAGTGAGCTTGAAATTCCACTCTCCGTTAAGTGATAAAAACGAGTCGCGCTTAAGCTGAGGTCTCGGATAAACGCTCCAAGGAGCCGAGCTGTCCATTTTCTCGGCGTAAGGAGTCGTGAGAGTTTCGTAAATTTCAGCCTTCATATCGTAAACCTACTAAAGCAAAATATTTATAAGCATCAAAAGTCCGGAAAGAACGATATACGAGATAGAACCGACGTTACACAAAATAACGCTAACGCGACGCGCCTTGGGAATCGGAACCTCTGCTCTGTCGCTGATGAATATACGTCTTCTTTGCTTGAAGAAGATAATCACGCCCGCGATAACCATTCCGATAGTTAAGAATGAATATGCTCCGACTACGGCGGAAAGAGCACTGAGCTCAGCGGTGAGCTCGGGAGTGAGCTCCGATCCGTTTGCAACGAGAAGCAATATCTCCTCGTATCTTACCAGCTTATCCTGAAGAAGCAGCGGTATGACCGAGCCGAAGAAATTAACGAGCATATGGATGGCTATAGGATACCATACGTTTGAGGTCTTCGAATAAAGATAAGCAAGCACGAATCCGATCATTGCCGCATAGAAGAACTGATAGAGATTTCCGTGGAAAAGTCCGAACGCTATCGCGGAAACGAATATTGCAACTCTGTCGCCGTATATACCGAGCTTATCCATAAGAAGCTTTCTGAATATAAGCTCCTCAAAGATAGGGCCGATGAGCACCGCGAAGAGAATAACTATCCAGATGTTAGAATCGAGTACGATCGATGAGACGCTGTTTTCAGGTGTCTCACCTATAAACGCTCCGATAAACAAATTAAGATAGTTGCCTATAACGTTGCCGACGTACATAAAAGCCTGCGCCACGAGGAATATCTTGAGAAATTCCTTAAAGCTTATCTTTTCTTTAAATCGGAAGGTGTTTTTCATTCCCTTTACCGTAAAGAAAAGCACGGGGAACGCAAGAGCGTACATTATGATAGAATTTAATAAGAGAGGAAACCACGAGGTGTTCACGAGGTCTGAGAATCCGTCTTCTCCTAATATCCTTACCATAGCAAATTCGGCACAAATAAGAATGACGTAGCATATCAGAATGTAAATAGCTGTGCAAAGGAAAAATCTTGAGAAGCGTCTTCTCGCGCGCCTCTCATCGTCAAGCGAGAAATCGTTCCACCTCGGAGACGAGTAGTAGGTGCCGTTCTCAAAAGTATACTTCTGACCTTCGAAATCGTTATAATCCATAAAAACCTCCGTTTCGAAAATATTTTAGTCTCAGTGCATATATTTTAACACGGAATAATCATAAAAACAATGTATTTTTGGTTAACAATTAGGTATTTATGAAAAAATACTAAAAAGAGCCATACTTTTTCGTCAAAATTTAAAAGGAATTGTTTTGCATACGTCTTGAAAAGTGCACGGCTTTATGTTAAAATTATTGTATATTTTGTGTGCACAGGCGCGAAAGAAAAAAATGGAAGGTAATCAAATGTTTAAGCTTGGTTTTGACAACGATAAATATCTGAAGCTTCAGTCGGAGAAGATCAGAGAAAGAATAAATCTCTTTGGAGGAAAGCTCTACCTTGAATTCGGAGGAAAGCTTTTTGACGATTTTCACGCATCCCGCGTGCTCCCCGGCTTTGCTCCCGACAGTAAGATAAGAATGCTTATAGAGCTGAGGGACGAGGCTGAGATCATCATCGCTATCAATACTGCAGATATAGAGAAAAACAAGGTCAGAGGAGATCTCGGTATAACCTACGACCTTGATGTTTTGCGCCTTATCGACGCCTTCCGCGGCTACGGTCTTTACGTCGGCTCCGTAGTAATGACCAGATACAAGGATAATCCTATAGCAGAGGCGTTCAAAAAGAAACTCGAGGCTCTCGGCATTCGAGTATATAAGCACTACGGCATCGCCGGCTATCCCTACGATATTCCGCTTATCGCATCCGAGGACGGCTTCGGTAAGAACGAATATGCGGAGACCACTCGCTCCTTGGTAGTCGTTACCGCTCCCGGCCCCGGCTCGGGAAAAATGGCGACCTGTCTCTCGCAGATATACCACGAGCAAAAAAAGGGAATTAAATCGGGCTACGCTAAGTTTGAGACCTTCCCGATCTGGAACCTGCCCCTCTCCCATCCCGTAAACCTTGCGTACGAGGCTGCGACCGCAGACCTTGCCGACGTCAATATGATCGATCCCTTCCACCTTGAAGCGTACGGTGTTACGACTGTAAATTATAACCGTGACGTTGAGGTATTCCCGGTCGTTCGCTCGATGCTTACCGGCATTCTCGGTGAGTGCCCCTACCAGTCTCCCACCGATATGGGCGTAAATATGGCAGGCTTTGCTATATACGATGACGAAGCGGTAAGATGTGCCGCAAAGCAGGAAATAATCCGCCGCTACTACGCCGCCCTTTGCAATCTCAGAAAGGGCAACGGAAACGAAATAGAGGTTCATAAGATAGAGCTTCTTATCCGTCAGCTCGGTATCGACGTAAACGTAGACAGAAAATGCGTCAGTGCGGCTCTTGATAAAGCGGAGAGCACCGAGGCACCCGCAGTTGCCATAGAGCTTGAAAACGGCACTATAGTAACGGGTAAGACCTCGTCATTGCTTGGCGCATCCGCCGCAGGACTTCTTAACGCCCTGAAGGCGATAGCAGGCATTCCCAAGGAAAAGGATATCATATCCGAGCATATCCTTATTCCCATTCAGAAGCTTAAGACCGAGACTCTCGGAAACAGAAATCCGAGACTCCATACCGATGAGGTTCTTATAGCCCTCTCGGTTTCCGCGGCTTACGACGACGATGCAAAGCTTGCCATCGACGCTCTTAAAAAGCTCAGAAACGCAGAGGTTCACTCAACGGTAATTCTTTCCCAGGTCGATTCGGGTACCTTCCGCAAGCTTGGTATGAATCTCTCATGCGAGCCTAAGTATCAGTCGAAGAAGCTTTATCACGGATAACAGTCGGTGCTCCTGCGCCGTATGACACGAAGAGGCAGCCTCAAATCATATTTGGAGCAGCCTCTTAAAGCTATAGTGAGGATCTTATGAAAAATTTAACCGTTGCTCTCGTTCTTGACGATCGAGAGGGAATGATGATATTCGGCAAGAGGCAGAGCAGAGACCGCGTTCTGATAGCCGATTTCGTTTCGTCTATGAAGGATACTCCCATATTTATCTCGCCCTTCTCAAAGGTCATATTTGAGCCGCATAAAGAGGTGAATATAGTAGAGAACCCATTTCGCGACTCGTGTGAGGGCGGAGCGTGCTTTATAGAGAATTATCACCTTGTGCACTATATTGATATGATAGGCACGCTTATTATATACAGATGGAACGAGCTTTATCCGTCGGACGTCAGATTCGATCTTGACGTTGAGGCGGCGGGCTTTAAGCTCGTTGAGAGCTACGATTTTGAGGGTAGCTCGCACGAAAGAATAACTAAGGAAATATACAGGAGACAGTAGATGAATATATTAAAAACGAGTAAGAGCAGGCTTCTCGCTCTTCTTTTAGCTCTTGCCACGGTCTTCTCCTTCGCCTCCTGCGATATGACGGATAGAGATAATTCGGCAGACACCGGGCATCTTGACGCCTTTGATTACAGTGCAATACCTGCGTTTTCGGGCTCCGAATACGTAACGGTCAATAATAATACACCGTTCTTTACAGACGAAGAGAAAACCATCGAGACG
>JBGVKA010000082.1:0-9503 GCA_045129715.1 Eubacteriales bacterium
GTATACCAAGCATAATAATGAGCTTGCCGACCGGCGTTTGTGTCATTTTGTTAAAATCGTTCATTTCTTATAAAAGGTTCCCTGCTTTTAATTTCATACTTAAATTTATATCCTAACTATTATACAACCTATGTCGAAAAAAGTCAAGAACGGATTTTTTTGCAACGATCCTCATCTTTTGTTAAATCAATAAATCACCTCATTTATTAAACAAAAAAACAAACTTCAGCAAGCAAAAACAAGCTCATAATACATTTTTTGTAAACTTTTATTCTCATTTTCTTGATATTTACATTTTTTCGACATTTATGCTTGACTTTTTAAGAAAGCGGTGGTATAATAGTCCCGACAAAAGAATAAACCGTAAATGATCGAAAACTTATTTTTCGTTCTCGGGCACCGACGTGCTCGAGGTTGAGGAAAGAGGGGTGAGAATCCCCCACAACATCCATTACCGTATCTTCCAAAAGCTCACACGGGTATGCACTTGTCATACGCAAGCCTCCGCTGTGTGCTTTTAGGATCAAGCCGGAATGCTCACCCATTTACGCATATAAAGGTTCTCTTGGGAAAATGGGGAGAAGTATGCAAACTGATCGAGCTTTAGCTTGTATTGGCTCGATTTTTGATATGGCAGGATATCAACGAAGCAGCTCAGTACCCGGAAGGGTACTTTTATTTTATCCTTTTGAAAAAAGAAAGGATCATAAAAAAATGAAAAAAACACTTAAGCTCACACTCACACTCGCACTCATTCTTGCGGCTGTAATGACCTTTACCGCTTGCATGCTCGACTCCATCTTAGATAAGATGCCTTGGAACAGATCTGACGAGCCTGCGTACGAAACAGAAACCAAGGTCTACACCACCGACACCACGCTCGGTGAGGGTGCAAAAACTCTCACGGTACGCATCGAGGACACCGAAAAGTCGGTAACCTTCACCATTCACACAAATGCAGAAACCGTTGGCGCGGCACTCCTTGAGAACGGTCTTATAACCGGCGAGACAGGTGCTTACGGTCTTTACATCAAGGTTGCAAACGGAACCGTTGCTGATTACGACATCGATCAGAGCTATTGGGCGTTCTACGTTAACGGAGACTACGCTATGAGCGGAGTTGACACCACCGAAATTGAAGAGGGAGTGACCTATAGCCTTGTCTACACAAAATAAAGCAAGCGCAAGAAAAAGCTCCGCCCCCATACGCGATACCGTAATATTCGCTATGCTCGGTGCACTGATGTTCATATCGAAGCTCGTTATGGAGTTTTTACCCAACGTTCACCTTCTCGGAATGTTGACGATGGCTTACACCTTAGCCTTTGGCGTAAAGGCACTTATGCCGATATACGTCTACGTTGCCTTAAACGGTCTTTATTCGGGATTTTCGATGTGGTGGGTACCCTACACTTACATATGGACTATTCTCTTCCTTATAACGATAATTCTGCCGAAAAGAATGCCAAGAGCGGCAAAGCTCGTCGTATACCCCACGGTGTGCGCCCTGCACGGCTTCGCCTTCGGAGCACTCTACGCTCCTGCGCAGGCAGTAATGTTCGGCTTTGATCTTGAGCAAACGATCGCTTGGATAATCGCAGGCATCCCATTTGATATTATCCACGGAGTGAGCAATTTCGTCGCAGGACTTTTAGTCCTTCCGACCTCGGAGCTCTTATCAAAGCTTTATCACAAAAAATATTCGTAACGAGGCTTTCATCAATACCTTACCGTTCATAAGACGGCTCCCACTAAAGCTTCATTATTTTGCCGAGATTTTTATCAAAGCTTCATTACTCGGAGAGCCTTTTATAAAGGCTTTATTATCCGTGACGCGACTTTTATCAAAGCCACCGAGATCGGCTGACGGTCCTGCCAAAAAGAAAATTAAAGATCAGACCGATCAAGCACACGGTATAAAATACTTCAAGTTAAAATAAATAGCCCCCGACGGAAAATTCCGTCGGGGGTGTTTTTAGCTAAAAGACTTAGCAATAATTATTCAATTAGCCTGCTGCGATGGGAGATACGTAATACTCAAAGCTGATTGCAATACCGCAGAAGTAAAGAGTGATGTACTTACCCTGGAAGCACTCGGGAGCAAGATACTCGACACCGTACTGATAGGTGGAGAAGTCAACGCCAAATATTGCATTAGTACCGTTAGAAGCGCAAGTTCCGCCTGCAGAGGTCTGGAATACGGGAGCAAGCTGCTCCATAAGAGAGTATATACCGTTAACGTATGCATCTACCATGGGGTTCTCACCGTCGTTCATATTCATAACGGTGTTGCCGCCGATAGTAAGCTTACCGTCAACGTCTTCAATGCTCGAGGGAGATGCGTTAAAGTCGAGAGAAAGTCCCATGCCGGCAGTCATATTTACCATAATAAGATTCATCGCCTTATTTTCGCCAACGTTGGTCATAAATTTGGCGTTCAATCCGGCAAGCTTTCCGACGTTCTCGATGTGAGAGCTCATACCAACGATAAGAGTAACGATATCGGTAACGCCGTATGCCTGGAACCAGGGCTCAGTACCGTTAACGTAAGAGTAGATCTCGGTAACGTCATCGATATTGATCTCGCTCTTAGACTTGGTGCAAGAGGTATCGTCAAGACCGTCGGTCTGAGAGATGATTACGGGACCGCCGCACTTAGCAACTCTGGAGTCGGTGATATTGATAACAGCGTTGAGGTAGTTTTCGTTGGGCTCAAGATCCGACGCATCGTTTCTCTCCCAAAGAAGATTCTTCGAGGATGCGAAGATGTGGTTCTGCCAAGAGTTGTAGAAGTCAACCTTGTTAAGATTTACAACCTGATGATCGTAGTCGGTAAGGAGCGAGATCATATAAGCCTCAACTCTGGTGTTGGTGATGTTAACGGTGTTGAATCTCGTCTTAAATGCGATAAGACCGCGCTTGGAAGCGTCAAGGAACTCCTCGTCACTCATATTACTGTTGGGCTCGTTATCTCTGAGAGCAAGGTTTATTACGTTGGTAACGTAGTCCTTGGGATCATAGCTACGGTAAGCATCTGCATCAACGCCGGGCTGTGCAGCGGAACCGTCAGCGTTTCTGGTATCGGTGATAGTCGCGTCAACGGTGAACATAAAGAGCATCGAGTTAGAGATACCGTCGGCGTTATACGCCTCGTTCTTCGGGGGAACCTTGGGGATATTCTTGGAATCGATGGTGTAGTAGTTACCGTAAATGCTGAAGGTAGGAACGTCCTTGGTCAAAGCGTGACGGTATATCATAAAGAAGTCGTAAAGACATCCTGCGGCATCTCCTGCATCTGCGGGAGTGAAGTATCCCGCGGGAAGATGCTCCTTGGTGATGGTATGGTCACCGTGAAGAACGATACCCGCAAGCTTCTCGGGTCTTACAAGACCGTTTGCCTCAAGGTATGCGTTAACGACATCGATCTGACGGAACTCGTCAGAGGGACCGAACTCAGCATCCGCATCGTTGGTGATGAAGTTAAGCTCCTTGGTGTTGTAAACGTTGTATCCGTCAACTACGGTTACGGTGTGAGCACAGATCGCATCCTCTTCATCAATACCGAGATTGGTTGCGGGGCGAGTCTGGATCTCGAAGGTCATTCCGATAGCAGCCTCGGTGAAATCGAAGGAGTTCTTTGTCTCGTCGATAACAACGTAGGTAGCAATATCCTCTCCCTCAAGAAGAGTCTTGGTCTCGCCGTTTACAACGTAGATCTTGGATGCAGAGGTATAAGCCATAACTGTATAAACAAGCTCGTCGTTCTCGTCAAGAACGGTGATGTTAAGAGTGAGCACGTAGGGGTTGTCGTCACCTACAACGTAGCCCTGAGTCTTATCGCGGAATGCATCCTTTTTACCCTTAAGAGAGGTAAGGCTCGCGGGAAGCTCTGCGCCCATGATAACGTAGGTAGGACCGTCGTCCTCGGTGTTTCCGCCACCCTCGGTGTTTCCGCCACCCTCAACGCTTGCAGCCTTAACGGTAACGTCGAAGGTCGTGGTGATCTCTTTAAACTTAACGGTTACCGTCTTGGTGCCTGCGCTCGTGGTGTCGAGCGTACTGATGGTAAGCTTGTCTAATCCAACCACCTCGGTAGTTTTGTCGTTATAAGTAACGGTTACCTTGATGCCGGAGAAATCGGGAGTTTCATTAAGATCGTATTCGGTCTTGATGGTGCTTCTATCAACGGTGATAGACTCGGGAGCCTTTTGTCCCTTGAAGCAGGAGGTCATAGCACAAGCAATGGCTAAAACCATAACTAAAAGAGTAAGAAATTTCTTTTTCATTTTCTGTCCTTTCTTAGTCGAAAAATATGCTTTTCGGCTCTTTTGTAAAGTTTTGTTCGCAAAAGCAAGGCTTTCGCTTTTTCAATAGCGCATATACGCTATCGGCTGGGGGATCTATTATTGTCGCGCATCTCTCCTTTCGTTTGATTTGGCTCAGCACGTTTAAGGCGCGCCACAAAGCCGAGGAAGACCCGAAGGTCGTAACGCAAAGTGCCCCAAGAGGTGGGAAAAGCTTGACACACTTAGCGGAATTAATCATTTTAATTTTTGTATTTTGCGATTATCAAAATTTCGTCACGAGCGTCGTCTCTTCCCTTTTCGGAAACGAGAGCAACGCGAATCGAGTTAACGGTTCCTTCGGCATATGCCGCTGAGGTAAACGTAACGAGTCCGTCCTCGCTGACGCTTACGCCCTCCGTTTCGTTATACTCGAATTTAACCTTTTCATAAAGACGCTTGGGAGCCGTTTCGTATTCTATCTGATAAGAGGCTACACCCGTATCGTCAAAATAGACCACGACGTATTTTCCCTGCGTTTCGTGATATTTCACGTCACCGTTGGTGATGCTGATCTTTCTTAAGCTCGCGGAAAATACAAGCACGATCACAAGCACGGTGACGCCAACGGCGGCTATCGCCGCCATAGCGTAGGTCCAATATTTCTTTTTCATATCTTTGCCGTATTTTTTAATTACCGTTTACGCAGATCAGCTTGATCTCAACGGGCTTGGCAAGTATCGTGCCGTCCGCGGGAGTAAGGGTTACCGTGATGACTCCGGGTCTTGTAAACTTAACGAGTCCGTTTTCGTCTACCGAAACGTAGGTCTTCGTCTCATCGTAATTAAATATGACCTTGGTATTGGTAGCATCGGTGGGAGTTACTCTCCAGTCGAGCTGATACTCCGCGTATCCGTTCTTGTCAAGATAAACTCTGACGCTCTTGGTACCGTTTGCGGCGGTTTTTATGTCCTCACCGACAAGCTCTATGCCGCTGACGTATACGGTCTCCTCCAAAAGCTCCGATCTTATACCGAAGAAGCTTACCAGAGCAATGGCGGCAACGTATATTACCGCAATAAGTATTACTACAGATTTTTTCATATTCTCGCTCCTCCTTACTTCTCGTTATAATAAAGTCGAAGCTTTGCAAAGAATATATACACTCTGTAGCAAAGCACTGCAAATCCTACGAAAAGTATCTTAGCGTATACCTCTCCCTTGCCTTCGGCAAGAAGAAGGAAGGTCGCAAGAGCGGTTATGAAGGATATGATGAATGCAGTTACGGTCGCCTTAGTCTCGTTGGGGTTACTTTCGGTGCTTCCAACGGTCGCGTAAAGCTCTATCTGGGGGTTCATAAGGTCGAGCTCCGCAGAATAAAGCATATGAGCAAGGTATATAAATCCGACACCTACCATAAGCGCCAAAAGCTCGGTAAAGCTTATCGCAAGGGTGTTTATCATGATCGTGAACGTCGCGAAGATCGAAAGACATACGAACACGGTGTTGGGCATAAGCTTCGAAAGTATCAGAATGGGATACTTTGAGGGCTGAGTTTTAATGAGATAGCTGCTTCTTCCGTCCTTGGAGAAGATGCTCGCCGCAGAGCAGTTGGCGTTAAGGGAAACGAGAAGAATGATCAAGACGTTAAACGCTATGACCATATAGTTTCCTAAGGTTCTCGTGCTCATGGCAAGGAATATCTTGTTAAGAAGGAATACGAGCATAGGGGTTGCGACGAGAACGCCTACGTTTGCAGACATTCTCGAGGAGCTCTTGAAGGCGATGAGCCACTCGTTATAGACGGCACTCCATCTGCGAGAGCGAAGCTTGTTGGGCTTGGGATCGACCTGCTTCTTGAGATACTCGAAGGGCTTGCTTGCCATACTGTAGAACATAGGCTTAACGATAAGCACACCGGCAACGAGCAAAGCTGCAGTCAATCCGAGAAGCACGAGGAATTTCACAAGGATCGAAGCAAACGGGAATACCATAAAGCCCATAACGTTCCTCTCTCCGAGAAAGATGATAGTCATCTTATTGAATATGGCGAGCTTCGTGGGATAGGTGGTATAGAAGAAATTGTGGATATGAGTCTGAATATCATACCATTTCTTTACGATATTGATGTTTTCGGGAATGAGCGAGATTGCAAAGAAGAGAGCGAAGATGGACGCCACGACGGTTGCCGCAAGAAGCGTCATCTGAAGCCATTTATGCTGTCTGAAGAAGTTTGCTATCCACATCGACGGTATTGAAAGAAGCGCGCCTATCGCAACGGTGAGAAGCGATAAGACCGCCATACAGACAAGCATCCAAACGTACGCGAAGAGCTTATAGCTATGCGTATAGAAATAAGCGAGGAAGAGCGGAACCATAAACGAAAGGTTGCGCTTAAGCTCGAAAATAAAGAATATAACGAGCTTTGAAAGGTAAACCTGTATGGGCTTTGCGGGCAAGGTCAAAAGCACCGCATTATCGCGAGCGTAGTACATTGACTTTGTAAGTCCCACAGCACACGAGATTATTGACACGAAGAGCATCGCGCTAAAGAGCAACGACATAACCTCTCCCGGCACTCTGTTAGGCGCAAACAGGCTTAGCTTTTTTGCTACGAATAAAAATGCAAAGCACAGAGCGAACACCGAAATAAATTTCAGTATAGTGCCAAGAATTGACACTACTACGTTAAATATCTTCACGTTCTCCACGTCAAGACGCTTGAAATTGAGTCGCTCCTTGAGTTGCATTTTTACGAGAATCATAAGATTCTTCATGCCTCAGCGACCTCCCCCGAAACCACGGCTCTGACTGCTGCCTCCGTAGCTGCGTCGTCCTCCGCGTTGATAATGCTGAGGTAGAACTCTTCAAGGTCTACGTTCTTTTCCTCAAGCTCCTTAAGGGTAACGCAAGCGCGGATCTTACCCTTCTTGATGATCGCGATTCTGTCGCAGATCTTCTCAACGACGTCGATAATATGGGAGGAGAAGAATACGATATTGCCCGCTGCCGCGTGCTCCTTCATACACTCCTTTACCTCGTGTATACTCGTGGGATCAAGACCGGTGAGAGGCTCGTCCAGGATCCATACCGCAGGGTTGTGAACGAGGGCCGCCATAATGGTGATCTTCTGCTTCATACCGTGAGAATAGGTCTTCATCTGGTTATCGAAGGAGCCTGTGAGCTGGAAGCGCTCAACGTACTTTTCGATTATCATATCTCTGTACTCGCGGTTTACCTCGAAAAGATCCGCGATGTAGTTGATGTACTCACGTCCGGTCAGGTTTTCGTAAAGCGCGTAGTGGTCGGGAACGAAGCCGGTGTGAAGCTTCGCCTGAACGGGCTGCATCTCTACGTTGTAGCCGCAGATCTCGATCTCACCCGAGGTGATGGTCTGAATACCTACGACACTCTTGATAATAGTGGATTTACCCGCACCGTTGGGGCCGAGGAATCCAAATACCTCTCCGCCCTTTACGTCAAGTGAAACGTGGTCGACGGAGTAATGCTTGTTGTTTCCGTATTTCTTTGAGAATTCGCGAAGCACGAGTCTTGGCGAATCGTCTCCCGTAGCGGGCTCGAATATAGTTCTGCCGCCGAGGAATTCCTTTAATTTCTTTTTCATATCCTTATAATCTCTTTCTTTAAGTCTTCTGTCCTCAGCCGCATCCCAGGTAGTAAAGAGGAGCGCGTAGAGGAACCACATTCCTGCAGATATCGCAACGTAAACGAGGTAGAATATTACCTGATATACGGGGTAGAAGGTAAACGTCAGATCACCGATCTTGAAGCTTACCACGAGATTTCTCGTATCCTCAGCCCACTTACCGAGCTTTTCAACGATGAAATCGCTGTTGAGGAAGAAGAAATCGACGTCGGGATCGTAGTTGGTAAACCACGCGTTGAAAACAAGAATGAACACGAAGTATACCGCGAACGCCGCCTGCGAATACAGCCATTCCTTGAATTTCGGGCGCTTAAAGAGCTTGAGCGCGATAAGAAGAATGGGCATAAAGAACGCGGGATAATGGTTGATCCAGAAGTGGATACGAATGGCACCGAGTGCGTTTACGGAGCTTTCGGTGTTGGGCATCACCATAGCGAAGAACGCACCGAGCACGTTAATAAAGAGCGTGAAATAGAATACCTTATCAAGTCTGAATGCAAGACAGATAGGGATAATGAACATTGCCGTATTGCAAAGGTGCAAGGGCAAATTCGTGGGAACTACCCAGCCCGTGAGTCCATCGGGCGTGATTCCGACGAGGTCTCTGTACGCCATATACGACCACAGAAGCGAGAGAGAAAGGTAGAGCATCGCAAATCTCTTAACGTCCTCGCTCTTATCCTTAAGGGCGTGGAAGATAAGGAACGGCATAAGTATCGAGCCGTATATTACGAATCTGTGCACCTCGTTGATATCCTCCACTCTTACGCTCGACGAGGCGTATCCTATGAGTGCCTGAGGAACGTAGCAGGGCATAATGGCGAGAACCGCAAAGGGCATAACGAAGAGGAAGCTCTTCGTCTCCTCCTTGGTGGGAACGGGAACCTTTCTCTCAACGAGCACTCTTGAGAGGGGGATCGCAATTCCGAGCGCGATCTCTATCATCATTCCCCAGACTCTCAGGTCAAGGAGCGTATAGCCTGCCTCACCGTATGAGCCCACGACGTAGATCTTGAAGAATGCTATCGCAAGAAGGAATACGGGAACCGAGAAGAAGTTCGCCATATGCTTCAGCGATTTATAGTCGTAGAATTCATTGAAAACTACTGCAAACATTGCCGCGTAAGAGAACCAAACGAGGATTACCGCGATAAAGGTCTCGAGCATAGCGTTATCACCGAAGGGCGAGAACATATCGAGAGCGCGCACGTTAAAGAGTGCTATCGTATTCGCGTTCCAAAGATATCTTACGCACATCACCGCGAACAGTGCAATTGCCGCGGGGCGAGTTAATTTTGACAGCTCGTATCCCCTTTTGTTGAGCTCCTTCGCTCCGAGGAGGAAAAGAACAACGAGGACGGGAACTATCAGATATGGGATAAATCCAATCATAAAGAACCTCACATTTTTAAGTCAAGCAAGCGGATCTTTCAAGCTTGACCTCTTATTGTATTTTTCACAAGAACGAATCCTGCGTTTTGTCGGACACATCCGACCGCCATACCGTCGCTTACCGCTCCCTTCTTTGAGTGTATTAGGCACAGTGCCTCTCT
>JBGVKA010000083.1:0-3122 GCA_045129715.1 Eubacteriales bacterium
CAGCCGGTACCTGCTGTGACGATACAGTACGACCATTATATTAATCGGCGTTTATGCCGATTTTTTTTAAGTGAATTGCAAGTGTGATCAATTCATCTTCGTTAATATTTTTCTTATAGGTTTTCAATATATACTCCTGTATACATAAAGCACATTTATAATGCTTGTTACAGATTTTCTTTATCATAGCAACAAACACATCATCATCGCTCAGATTTTTGGGGAGCGGTTTGTCCTGATATAATCTTTGTGCCAGATATTTCAAATGAGTCAAAAAGCGTTGGTAGGAAACAGAGTTTTTATCAAATTTTTGCTGATAAAAATATTCCGCTATCTCAACACAACCGTTGATCATCTTCGTGATGTCATACAGATCACTCATTTTTATATCCAGTCTTGCGTTGATAATATGCATTGCGATAAATCCGGCTTCATCCTTTGTCATTGAAATGCCCAACCGTTCACGCATCTGCTCAACACAGTATTCCCCAAGGCTCAGCTCTTGAGGATAGGATTCTTTAATAGAATCAAGCAGCGGATTTGTAAATTCTATCCCGCCTTTCTTCCTTTCAATCGCAAAAGCAATGTGGTCGCTCAATGTAACGAGCAGCGATTCGTTTATATTTGAAGGATACTCTTTCTTTATGTGTTCCACCATATCATTTGCAAAAACCATATATTCCGAAGGAATTTCTCTGAGCATGGTGATCATCTTTTTCTGAAGCTCGGAATCAGTAATAAGATACGTTTTCTGAATTTGCAAGGGATCAACCGTGTCACCGTATTTTTTCCCGAAACCTATTCCCTTACCCGATACTATCTGCTCTTTCCCTTTATCATCCAGCACACATAAATTATTATTATTGATAACCTTGATAACTTTCATGATTTTCTCCCTGTCCTGAATAAAAAAAGCCAACCCTTATATATAGCAAGCTCGTAAAACAAACCTAAATACATATAAAAAGTTGGTTATGCCCTAACGGTAACACTCCAATAAATGTTCACGGTATATTCGATTTCCTTGTGTACATTTTACTTTGTTTTATCAGATTTGTCAATAGTTTTTTCTTATTTAATTAGTTAATTCAGCGTTTTGCACAACGCAATGAGCATAGTTGTGTTTGAATTGCATAAAGCAATATTATATTATTGCACAATTTGCTCATCGGCGGTGATGTTCAATAACTCTGCTTTCAAGTAGTTCTGCTGGTTTAGCGAAACATCTTCTGGTATCCATATCATATAGGAACTCTGGATAGAATAGTATGCGGTGAATGAGCCTCCATCGTTGGATGATGTTTGCGCAAATGCCGACACTGACATACAGCAGCAACATATGATACCATCCTTGAAGAACGCCTTTGCAAAGCCCTTGCACATACCCATAACAGCCCATTTGGAGACACCGTAGGGCTTTGGATGAGGCTGATTGCCCGTCTCCGAGCTTACCACGATTATCTTTCCTCTGATGCCGCGGTCGTTTTTCTCTTTGTTTTCAAGATAATAATTTATCGCAGACTGAATGCAGAAATACGCGCCCTTGACGTTTATATCAAAAAGCTTGTCCCATTCTTTTTCGGTCACATGTAGCAAGGGCTCGTGATCGATCACGCCTGCGTTATGGATGATAACGTCAAGTCCGCCCATAATATCTGCCGCAGCTTTTATAACCTCCGGTCCAAGATCGACCTCGGACACGTCCCATGCAAGAGTTGATACTAAAACACTTGTATCCGATCTCAGCTCAGACGCGACCTCTTCAAGCGTATTTTGGTTTCTTCCGACCAAAACAACGCAAGCCCCCTCAAGCGCACATCCGTGCGCGATGGCGGAGCCTATGCCTCGGCTGGCGCCTATGACCATTATCTTTTTTCCCTCTAAAATCATTTTTATCTCCAATCGATTTTTTGTGATATATCAGAGAACCGTAACTCTCTGAAACGGTCCTTGGGCGTATTTACTCTTCTGATTACAGTATACAGATTTAATCGATTTTTGTAAATGCATTTTTTCAACCGTTTTGTACTTTTAAGAACAAGTAGTCATTCCATTTTTTAACACTCGTTCCGGTTGCTACATAGACTGCGTATAGGTACAACAAAAAAATGCCGCATAGCACAACTGATAAAAGGAGTCTTAATGAAACGTATGAATGAATTAAAGCCAAGCGAGACCGGCGTTATCAGCGCGATAAAAACAAAAGGAAGTATGCGCAGGCGTTTTCTCGATCTTGGGCTTTGTGAAGATACTTTGGTTGAGTGCATCGGAAAAAGCCCGGGGGGAGATCCGAGCGCATACCTGATACGAGGAGTCGTATATGCAATACGCGATGACGACTGCTCAGACATATTTATAAAATAAACACGGAGGGACACCATGGGACTTACTAAAGACTCCGTTGATACGGGACTCAAGATACAAAAAAAGAAGGGCGATGAGCGTGTTATTGCAATAGCAGGCAACCCAAACGTCGGAAAAAGCACGATTTTCAACGCTCTGACGGGTATGAATCAACATACGGGTAACTGGCCCGGGAAAACAGTCGCGAATGCGCAAGGATACTTTTGCACAGAGCGTCATGATTACACCCTGGTAGATATTCCGGGAACCTACTCGCTTCTCGCCCACTCTGCTGAAGAAGAGGTAGCGCGTGACTTTTTATGCTTTGGCGAATGTGACGCTACGGTAGTTGTGTGCGATGCGACCTGCCTTGAAAGAAATCTGAATCTTGTGCTTCAGTGCAAAGAGATCTGCAAAAAAATGCTCGTTTGCGTAAATCTGATAGATGAAGCAAAGAGAAAAAATATACGGATCGATCTTGACACGCTTTCAAAAGAGCTCGGCGTTCCCGTTATCGCCGTATGTGCAAGGGACAAAGCCTGCAAAAGAATAATAGGAGATGCTCTCGATTCACTCGTAGACAGCGTAGGGATCATAAACGACCGATACGTAAAATACGATAACGATACCGAAAAAGCCGTGTCTATCATTCTAGGTGCATTATCCGACATCGACACGAAAAGCCTTTCGCCCCGTTGGGCAGCGCTCTCGCTTATTTCATCGGACGATACCTTGAATCAAAAGCTGAATTCTTACCTTTCGCTTGACACCGAAGACTG
>JBGVKA010000084.1:0-4636 GCA_045129715.1 Eubacteriales bacterium
GCTGGACGTTACCTCTCTGATAAGATCGAAGATGTGAGGATGGTCGCAAAGCGCTCCTCCGCGGAATTTATCGTGTCCTTCTTTTATCGGAATGCGTTTTCCGTAGCTTTTTTCTGGAACACCTTGCCACGGGAATGCCCATACGGGAGAAAGGGTGATATTTGTTGCGTTAAAGGCGTCCATTTCTCCCATAGCTTGTCTCTTTATAAGCTCCTTCGTACGAATAACAACCGGATTGTAATGTAATTCAAGCTCTACCTGGAAGGTTATACCGCTCTCCTCTACCAATTTTTCCATTTCAGCGTACTCGTCCATATCGAAGGTTGGAACCTTCATGGAAAGAACGTTTATTTTTCTTTCCGCGCAAAGATGAACCTGGCGAAAATGCTCGCTGTTCTCACTTGCAAGAACGACTGCTTCTATCTCGGGATGTGCATCAAGCATAGCCTCGTCACTATCATAGCATGGTATTCCGCTAACACTGTTTAAGAAGATTTTCTTGACTTCCTCATTCGCGGTAGAAACTGCGATCCATTCAAGCTTTGGATTATTTTTCAGTACGTCGTAATATTTTCTGGTATGACCGTGTGTCATACTCATCATAGCTATCTTAAGTTTTTTCATTTTACGCCTCCACCTTTACGTTTTCAAGTGTATCAAGCGAAAGCTTCGCAGCATCTACAACTGCTTTAATGTGCTTCATTTTTTCTTTATTTTCATTGCGTAAAGCTTCGTTTTTAGCTAAAGCAAAAGCGTTTCTTATAGTATTAATCTGAGTCTCCGTATATCCGTAAAGCTCCGCATCCGTATCGGTGAAGATTTCTTTTGATTTACCGAACAAGTAGATTGAACTTTGGGGAACTTGTGTATCTACAACTCGGTCGCAGGCAACACCGTTATCCGTAATTATTTCGTGCTTATCAATATCGTTTTGCCCATCGTTAAGAGTTGCGGCAAGCTCGATTGTACACACGCATCCGTTTTCGGTTTCTGCGATGCAATTCATTGCACACTTTCCTGCGATAGCAAAAATCTCTTTTGTTTTTGAATTTACCGTAAATTCCAAAATTCCTATTTCTCTTGCGAGAAGTTCAAACATGTCAGTTCCCTTTTTTGCCGTATGACCGATACGGTAGGTACACATATTTCCAAGTCTTCCGGTTAATACGAGATTACGCAATTCTATAAATCTTCTCTCGCTTTCCCAAGGCAAAAGCGGAGCTGTATCTTCGTTGATCTCAATAGTTTTTCCGTCTTCTGAAAAAGTAGCTTTTGTCAAAACGGAATATTTTTCAAGCAAAAAATTCAAACCATTTTGCATATATCTATCCTCTTTTATGTTCTTTTATCTCTTCTGCACTCGGAATCGACGATACCGCATATTTTCGTGTAACTCCAATAGCTGCAATACGATTTGCTATACTGGCAGCCTCCGAAAGCGTCTTGCCATCCGCGATCATTGCTGACAATACGCCGTTGAAGGTATCTCCCGCACCCGTTGTATCAATGGTATCACCCATATTACAGGAAGGAATAAGCTCTCCCGACTGCTTTATAAGGCATCCTCTCTTGCCGAGAGTAACAATTGCGTTATTCTTGCTCTCGATACCAAGAGTTTCATGCTCGTTTGGTGTGAAAAGAAATGTATTTTCAAGTATAAAGTTATCTAATTTTCTTGCCGGTGCGGGATTGAGAATGCATTTTACACCGTGCAAGCCGGCTATCCTCATAGCCTCTATATTAACGCACTCCGGAACCTCGTTATTAAGGAGCAAAATGTCTGCTGATGCTATTTCGCCTTCAAAAGAAACAACATCATCTCTCGAAAGATCTGCGCCTTGATATACTGTAACTCGGTTACTTCCGCTTCTGTCTGTGACGATCGAAGCAAATGCTCCGGGCTTATCCTTTGCAACAAGAGTGTGCCGAATTCCCTCACGATCTAAAAATTCGGCGAAATCATTCCCGACATCTTTACCTACAGCCGCAAGAAAAGATACGTCAGCACCGCATCTTTTAGCCGCTACTGCTTGATTAAAGCCCTTTCCGCCGGGCTCGAAGTGAATATCGCTCGCTTCTACGGTTTCTCCGCCCTCGTGAAAACGCGCAACAGGGAGAAAAACAGAATTGCCCACAATTCCTATAACTGCAATTTTGCTCATAGATGCTTCACTCTCCCAAGATACATATCTTCGAGAGTAATATTATGCTCTCTGCCGCCCTCAACGTTTCCGCTTATGTAAACGGGCGGTTTGACTCCCTCTTCAAGCGCAAGCCTTGCACCGTTAATAAGGCAAGAATTTAAAATAAAGCACGCAGCATAAGTGGAAATACCACCCATGAAGGACGCTCCCACCGAAAGACAAGCATCACCGTACGGTATCTTACAATCTATCGCAATATCCACGTGCTCGTGGAGCGTTCCGCCTCGCTCGGCATATTCAAGCGAGGATATACCAACGCTTTTTACACCGTTTCGTTTAGCTACGTCCGCCATTTCAATGGAAACTGCATTTTTACCCGAGGCAGAAAAAATGAATATCATATCGTTTGACGATGGTGTATATCGTCTGAATATTTCGGGAGCAATACCCGTCATCTTTTCCATTCGGCTCGACTTTGCCGCACCGTTATGAAGCATAAGGTCGGTATCAAGCATAGGAGAAACGTTTGCAAGACCTCCTGCTCTGTAAAATGCATCAAGCCCGGGCAAATGCGAATGACCGCAACCGAATGTGAAGATCAATCCACCGTTTTTAATCGTTTCTGCAACAAGAAGAGAGGCTTTCTGAAGATGATCTTGCTCCTCTTTTTCTATTCTACCGAGGCATTCGGTAATTTTTTCTAAATATTCACTCATCTCTCTTATCCGTATATATCAATCATTTTTCAAGACTCGTTTATAATTTTCGCCTATCCTGTCCCAAAGCTTAATGGGGTCGGGAGCAGCAACTACCGTACCGAGTCCGCCTCTGTAAGTCCAAGTCGCGATACGGTCAACACCCATTGACTCGTACATATCGACTACCTTATCTATCTGTGAGAAGTCCTCAGGCTGAGCACAATAACCCATAAGCCATCTCTCCGACTGCTTTCCGTACTTTTTTGCAATACGTACGGTGCGCTCGGTGATTTCTTTAAAGAAGGATTCGGGGAGTGCCCAGTTAATTATCGTCGTAGAAAATACGTCAAAGTAAGGACAAGCGGCAACCATATCCCAATTATCATATCCACGCATTTCCGTTACGTAATAGCTATTCTTTGTTGCATGAACACAGCAAGTGATTTCGAGATTTGGATTGTATTCTTTGAGAGCCTTGGAGCAATCCGCGAGAGTTTTTAATGCCTCGCGCCAACGGAATTGCTTAACGTCGTCGTTCATAAACTTCGGCATTTCATAACCGTAATATTCCTCGAATTTTTTCATGCACTCGGGACATCTGCAGGACCAATCGTCACCTGCTCCGCCCGTGATAGATGCATATGATTTCGGATAAGCGTAATGCGGCTCGTCCCAGAAGAAGCCGTCAACCTCGGTTTCTCTTGCGAGCTTCATACAAATGCATGTGAAATAGTCGCGAAAAGCGTTTGTATTAAAGCAAGCAGCGTTGAGAACCTCGCCGGTATAAGCGGAAACTTGTCTGTGGTGAATATTATTTTGTAGGAACAGAGAAACCTGCTCGCCACCGAAATACTTTCCGATTCCCCACGTATCAGCAATACAACGAAGACCGACCTTGTGTGCGCTTTTTACTATGTTATTGATATTGGGAAACCAGAAATCCATATCAAACTCGGTGATGGCGAGAATGACGGTATCACAACCGTGCTCCTTCATTTCAAGGAAATCCGCCTCAGCGTGTTCCACGTAATTAAGTCCGTAATAGCTTACGGCAGTATGCTTTATTGACATAAAAATTATCCTCTTCGTTTATTCTTTATTCCGGTGGTTTTAAAAAATGTCACCAATCTCGCGCTTTGACCAACCCGCTTTTTCATAATCGCCATTAATCGGCATTACCTTGCGAAGAAGCGGTGCTGTGCATCCGCGCATCTGTCTGAGCTCACGCGTACCCAAGCTTTCAAATCCTGCTATTGCGGCAACTGTAACAAATCTCATTCCCTTTGACAGCGTATGCCAGGTAGTATGTAATAACCCCATAAGAGATTGTTCTGTTATGGTATCGCTTATCGCACGCATTTGCGAGAGTCCCTTATCCCAAGGACACAAAAGGCAGTCAAATCCCGCCTTGGTGAATACCTCTGCGGTTTCTACGGGCTTTTCTGTAGGATTATATTGCCAATCCGCAATAATGACGTCACGGCTCAAACGCTCAAGCATATATTGCTCCGCCTCGGCAGACGATGCGTTGCACGCATATTTGTTCGTTGAATTGTAATACGGGTGACGGTACAAAAACATATCGCCCCACGCAATTATTCTTCTGTTTTGCGAGGTCATCTCGTCGCTTATCTCGTTTATATACTCACATATGAAATCCATATTTTCTTTTGTAAGCTCGAAGTTATATGCCTCGTCACATCCTATGTGGAAATAACGTCCGTTCCCGCAAATCTCGGTTAGTTCAGCTCTTATCTGACTTAACAGCTTTCTTACCTTGGGCTTCTTAATATC
>JBGVKA010000085.1:0-7768 GCA_045129715.1 Eubacteriales bacterium
TTCCGTTATTTCTCAGGCAACAGACAAGCATTCCCGAAAATGCCTTTTTGTCGGGGCGAAGGAAGGATTCGGTCTCTCTTTGGTCACCCGCATCCGTTGTGTAAACGGTCGCGGAGCCCTCCGCACTGAATGTCAGGCGGTTGTTAGCCTTAGGACAAGGATTGCCGTCTT
The DNA here is from genome assembly GCA_045129715.1 of Eubacteriales bacterium. Classification (GTDB taxonomy): domain Bacteria; phylum Bacillota; class Clostridia; order Oscillospirales; family CAG-272; genus UBA1740. The sequence continues at coordinate 172 of JBGVKA010000085.1, forward strand.
TGTCGAGAATTCTGGCAGTAACGTAGTTGAGAGCCTCGCCGTCCGCAGAAACGGTTTTACTGTACTCTGATAGCTCGATGCGATACGGAGCACCTGCCGTGCGTAAGAGCTTTCTTTCCGCCTCAACGCCGTTTTTATATGCAACCGCACACACCTCGCCCGGCTCGTAAACGGTGTCGTTCCACATCAGACGGAAGCGTTCAAGCTGTGCCTTTTCATCGGCTCCTCCTATTCGTCTTTGGCGTTTGCCCTGCGATACTCCGTTGATAAAGAGCTCGACCTCGTCGTAGCTTGTGTAGATATGTATCGGAACTGTCTCGCCTTCCTTTCCTTCCCAGTTCCAATGCGGGAAGATATGAAGCGTGGGCAGATCGGTCCACGCAGAGCGGTAACAGTAATATCTGTTCTTCGGGAGTCCTGCGAGATCTATCGCACCGAAATAACTGCTTCGAGCGGGCCACTCGGTATAATAAGGCGTCGGCTCTCCGAGATAATCAAAGCCCGTCCATACGAACTCTCCCATAACGAACGGCTCGTCCTCCTGTGCCGCAAGCTCTCTTTCTGCGTAATACGCCCACGCAGGCGCACAAAGACCGTAATCGGATATAGTGAGCTCGTCATTTTTCGGATCTCCGATATTGATCGCGGCAGGAAGCTCGTATACGCCTCGCGTTGAAACGCAGGAGGCGGTCTCACTTCCGATAAGAAGCATGCTCGGGTATCTCTTCTTTATCTCGCCGTAGGCGTGAGGCTTGTAGTTGAGTCCGAGAATATCGGCATAAAACGCAAGCCGCGTATCTATGCACTCCGGATAATAGTTGCAGCAAACGATCGTGGGACGGTCGGGATCGATGCGGTGAGCCTCATCGTTTAATATTTGTGCGGTCTTCCATCCGTCGGGCGTATGCTGCTCGTCAATTTCGTTTCCGATAGACCACATAATAACGCACGGATGATTTCTGTCGCGTAGGATCATCTCGCGCATATCGGAAAGCGCGTGCTCGCCAAAATGCCTATGGTAACCGTTCGCGGTCTTGGATATTTGCCACTCGTCGAAGAATTCGTCTATCACCAAAATTCCTTGCTCGTCGCATATATCCAAAAGCTCGGGGGACGGGGGATTGTGGCTCGTGCGTATCGCGTTAACTCCCATACTCTTTAAGATCTCGATCTGTCTGATCAGAGCCGATCTGTTAACGGCGGCACCTATAGAGCCCATATCGTGATGCATACAGACTCCGTGTGTTTTTAAACGCTTTTCATTGAGGAAAAATCCGTCTTCCGTGAATTTGCACGATCGCGCACCGAAACGAACGGTCGTGGCGTCTCCGCCCTCAAGTGTAATCTCGGCACTGTATAGATTCGGTGTGTCAACGCTCCAAAGCATCGGATCCTTTACAAGATAAGAGACCTTGCCGTCCTTTGAGTAAAGAGTGTTGACGCTTCCGTCGGGGGCGGTTATTTTTGCCGTAAAGTCCGTAGCGTTTTTTGCGGTAACGGTAATATCAAAAAGTGCGGAATCCGAGCTTGCGTATATCTCACGAACGTAAACTCCGTTATAGCAGATATGAGCCTTCGGCTTTGTGACGAGGCGAACGTTACGGTATACACCTCCGCCCGAATACCAACGCGAGACCTCCGGGGGAACTATTGCGTGTATTGCGATAAGATTTGCTCCCGGGATAACGTGCTCCGTGATATCGATCTCGTAAGAAAGATATCCGAAATGGCATCCGCCCGCAAGCCTTCCGTTGACGTATACACGGCTTTCCCACATCACACCGTCGAGCTCCAGAAAAGCGGTCTCCGCCTCGTCAATATCCACCCAAGTGCGATAGATACCCTCTCCAACCGTGGGCAAGCCGCCCGTACGGCCCGTGTGAGGAATTGATCTCGTCATACCGTCCTGTGCGATCCTTCTGAACGTGGGATCGTTTTTCTCGCTGAAAGCTCCCTCGATACCCCAATCGTGCGGAAGGGAAACGGTGCGCCACTCGGAGTCGTCAAAATCGCGAGTGAGGGCTTCGGGCTCGGCATCTCCGATACCGTATTTCTTAAACTTGAAATTGGTTTTTAATGATTTTACAGTACGCGGCATCGACGTTCTCCTATCGATTACATTATAGTAAATGCATTATAGCACGCGGTGTTGCCGTTGTCAACACCCAAAAAGCCACCGATCAAGTAATTCCGTTTTTTGACGTGGCTGTCTCTTTCGTAACGCTGTTGCCCGTCCACGTAACGTTATTCGGCTCGCCGTCATAGTAAAGGTCGGTGCCCGTTGCGTTCGTGAAAAAGCAGTTCGTAACGACGAGGGATCGTGCTTCGTTTTTTATTGCCATAGTGTCCCTGAGGCCCATAAGCTTATTGTTATGGAATCCGCAATTAGTTATTATATTGTCGTTTCCTCGGATAAGGCAACCGACCTTAGCGGTATCCGCAAAGCAGCCGTCTATAACGTTGCCGTCACTGTTTACTTCAAATCCGACCGAGTCTATAAGCATTTGGGGCATACCGCACGCAAGAATGCTTTCCTCTAACTGTGCGGTGTAATTACCCGACTCGTTCTGCTGCTTGTTGGCATAGAAACGCTCCGACCATTCCTTGAAGCCCATTTTCAAGGGCGGAACGGTGCCTCCCCAGATGTGACATCTTGTGAGGCGGTTGTATCCCGCATCGAGCTTGAAGCTCGTCGTGTAGTCTATAACGAAGCAATCCGTAAAATGTCCGTCCCACTCGTTAGTATAGATACCGATATTGCCCTTAAGTCCGGACATCGTGCATTTGCAATAAACGTTTCTTGCCACCAGCTCGTAAAGTCTTCCGCCGATGCTGCCGCCAACGCAAAGACCGTATTTCTTTCCGTTATGAAGGCTTATATCCGAAAGCGTGTAATGATGCGCGTTTGCGAGAAGAAGACAGCTTGCCCTTCCGTTTCCGTCGATATCTCCTCCGCGGATGAATAGGCCGAGATTGTCGTATATCTCGCCGCTCTCGTCGAATACCGTAAGCGCAACGAAATTGGAATTTCCGTCATAAGTCAGAACGAAATCCATATCCTCAGTAGCGATCAGCCTCGCCGCAGGGTGCATATCGAGTGAGCAGTGGTTCTTGATGAAAAGCGGGGACTTGATCTCATAGTTGCCCTTCGGTATACAAAGTATACCGTTGTCGGTTGCATCTATTGCGCGTTGTATTCTTGCGGAGTCGTCGGTCTCGCCCGCCATACGCGGAAAGCTTGATAAATGGTTGTCGTACATAAAAATCTCCTTTTATACGTTCATTATGACTACGGCAATAATGCCAAGGGTGATACTTATTTTTTGGTTTTTCGTCAGCTTGTCCTTGAAAAACAGGATGCCGACGAGCGTTGAAAGAATTATCGATCCGCCCGAATACACCGGGAACAAGAACGATCCGTCCATTACGGAAATAGCATACGTATTGAGCCACTGGAATACCGAAAGGATAATTCCGACGGCTGCTGCGAAAATATACGTTTCTGCAGTTTTCGTGCTCTTTTGTTTGATTTCCTTCGAACGAGTGGAAAAATAGAGCGTAACGGTAACTAAAAAAGCAAGCGCATAGGAGCAGGCAACAAAGGAGCTTTTTTCACCGCTGACGTCCGATGCTCCGAAAATTTTCTGAGTTATACCTATGCCTGCGTTTGCAAGTGCCGTCACGGAAGTGAGGATAAACCACGAGCGCGAAAAACCTTCCTTGAATTTAAGATCTACGGTAAGAGTGAATGATATAACGGTCAGTATAATTCCTATAATGCGTGTCAAAGTCAAGCTCTCGCCATAGAATATGACCGATACGAGAGAGGGAAAAAGCATACTGAGATTTACTGCCATGACCGTTAAAGAAACGTTTCCGAGTGATAAGGCTTTGGTGTAGGATATCTGAAAAGCTACGGTCAAAAGTGCAAACGCCAAGGCGAATATCCACGTTTGAGTTGACGCCTTTGGTATATCTGCGCAGAATAGCATCGAGGCGGTGAAAAATACTATCGCGTTAAAAAGAACGTTGTCAGAAGCGGTGCTCAAGGTCTTTTTACCAAAACGGCTTTGAAGCGTGACCTTTGAGGTGGCAAGTGTGCAAAGCAATAAAACAATCAAAAAATCCATAACGACCTCCAAAAGTAGTATAACTTAAAAAGGCCCTGATTCATATAGATAATTTTGTTATCCGTATGGACTTTTTTGACTTTTTGTGTTATCATATATTCATAAAACAAAAACGGAGGTAGCTTTATGGATAACACCCTGTTCCAAAAGGCGTGCGACCTTTACGAGAACGCGGATATAGGTATGTATTATTGCGGAAAAAGAATAAACACGCCGAACCACGTGTACGGTCCCGAAATCAGAAATTATTATCTTTTCGTGCTTGTAAACAAGGGCGAAGCCTCTCTTTTTCACAGAAACGGAATAATGAAATTCAAGGCTCACGATATGCTCGTTATGTGTCCTTGCGAAAGGATACATTACGTTGCAGAGACTCCGTGGAGTATCCAATGGGTTGGATTGTATGGACAAACCGTAGAAAACTATATGAGATCTCTACGGATTTGCGGAGACGATCCGATATTAAAAATTGAAAAATATTACGAAATGGAAGAGGTCCTTGAGGAGCTTTATCAAATAAGCAATTGCCAAACCGAGCAGATGCGATTTAAGCAAATGGAGCTTATCTACCGATTCTTTTCTTTGCTGTGCAAGGGCGAGCAAAGATCCAAGAGCTGCGATATAGCTGATAGAGCAAAGAAGATCATTGACTATAATTTTGATCGTGATATTACCGTAAAAAAGGTTGCGGAGACTATGCATCTCGATTCGGCATACCTTACGAGAAAATTCGCACAGAAGTACTCGGTCGCGCCCAAGGAGTACCTGCTTGAAAAAAGAATAGAGCTCGCAAAAAGACTTTTGACACAGACCGACGCAACCGTTACGGAAATATCAGGCTCCGTTGGTTACGACGATCCTCTTTACTTTTCACGCATATTCAAAAAGAAAGAAGGACTCTCACCTCTGGCTTATCGCAAGCATATCAAATAAAAGAGAAATATTGAAAGCATAATTAAAAAGTATTTTAAAGTGTAATCAAATAATAGTTAAAAAGTGTTATCTTTGGATGAGCCTCATTTGATGGTGAAGCACAAGGATAACACTTTTTTGATTTATATCGCTTTTGCGTTTAAACGGCAAAATAACTCTTAAAAATCCTTGCGAAAACACTTGATATTTTGCCGATAATGTGGTAAAATAGTAGTGTAAATTGCCGATAACATTTTTTGAGGTGATAATTATGAGATATATTTCGGTTGCCGAGGCAGCTCTTAAATGGGGAATTTCCGAGCGGAGTGTGAGAAATTATTGTAGAGAGGGGCGAGTTGCGGGTGCACGGCTTTCCGGCAAGACTTGGGAAATTCCCGATGTTGCTGAAAAGCCTAAAAGATCTGTGCGCTCGGACAAGAAGCGCACGCTTCTTGACATTTTGCGCGAGGAAAAGTCGGCTCGTCTTTCGGGCGGAATTTATCACAGAGTGCAGATAGACTTGACCTATAATTCAAATCATATTGAGGGCTCTAAGCTTACTCACGACGAAACGCGGTATATCTTTGAAACCAACACGATAGGACTTTCCGAAAAGGCGGTCAACGTTGACGATATTATTGAAACTTCAAACCATTTCAGATGTATTGACTATATGATAGATAACGCTCATCGTGCGCTTTCGGAAAAATATATCAAGGAGCTACATTTTCTCTTAAAAAGCGGAACGAGCGACAGCCGTCTTGATTGGTTCAAAGTAGGCGAATACAAAAAGCTTGCCAATGAGGTTGGCGGCGTTGACACAACCGCGCCGCAAGCGGTGGCAAAGGAAATGAAAGCTCTGCTTGATAGCTATAACACAAAACGAGAAAAACGCCTTGATGATATTATCGCTTTTCACGTCGCGTTTGAACGCATCCACCCATTCCAAGACGGAAATGGCAGAGTGGGCAGACTTATTATGTTCGGCGAATGCTTGAAACACAATATTGTTCCGTTTATTATAGACGAGGAGCAGAAGCTTTTCTATTACAGAGGGCTCAAGGAGTGGGACATCGAGCGAGGTTTTCTTACCGATACCTGCCTTTCGGCGCAGGATAAATTTAAGATAATCTTACAAAAATTCAATGGTGAAATATGAAAAAAAGAGGGCAACGCCCTCTTTTTTCGCTTTACGCCGCTTTAGGTTGCACCTGATTCTCTGCCTCGTTCAGCATATTCTCAATAAAGATGCCGTAACCCGTTGTAGGATCGTTGATGAGAACGTGGGTGACCGCTCCCACGAGCTTGCCGTTTTATGATAATCAAGCGAAGCCGAGTCTGTGCTTGCACAAGCGAGCGAGCGCAGATTGCTCCGCGGTGGCTCGTCTTAAGACGAGCGGAGTGCATCGCACCAAGCGGTAACGCTTGCACCGCAAAGGAGTATAATGGGTGAGCCCGACACGAGTGTGCGCAAGTAGGGACAACACTTTTTTACAATTTTTTGACCGTTTTGACACCATTTGTTAAGAAAATCGCTCTTTACAGTAGTATTTTAGCGTATTTTGCCACTTAACCAGAGGCCAACAGGATTTTTCTTTTGATTTTTTTAGCGTTTGTAAGCAAAGGGGTTCCTTGGAATATTCACATCAAAAAAGAGCAATCTTTATTATTTTACTTTGAATTGTTTGGAGGTTTTGAGGATTGCTGATTTTTCTTTTTATAATAATCCAATATAGCAAACTTCTGTTTGCGGCGGTTCTCAAGCGTTATGCTTTTTGCGGTCTTACTCTTTTTTAAAAAAGGAGATTTAGGCATTTGAAACACCTCCGAGTATAAAGTTGTTCGAGCTGTCGAAAGTTCCGTTTTCAATTATTTCTTTCACTTGTTCAGACACGGTTTCGTTTGGAACGACTTCCGATTTGTAACGAGGAAGAATATTCTTGACGTCAAACAAAGGAACTGAGCAAAGAGTATTGAATTGATTTTCATTAAAATATAATAGATACCAATGTTCACTCTTTACAGAGTATTCAAGCGCAGCGGCAAGTGCGGTAACTATGGTTTCGCCTGCCTTAAATTGAAACACGATCTCATTCGACATAGCTTCTACAATTTCATTGTATTCGTCATTGAAGCAAATTCTCTCTCTTTGATATTCGGATTGGTTAAAATACTCGTGAATTAAGTTTCGAAGATATGCGCTGCGTTTAATACCTATATTATCAAGACGAGAAAAAAGCTTTGCATATAAATCTTCATTTTTTGTATCAAATCTTATATTGATAATATCATCGCATTCATATTCACTCTCATCAAAGTACAAGTAATCGAATGACTCGGCTAAAAAGTCGAGTATTTTTTCTTGCATTCCTTCGGCTATACTTGCTTTAATATTTTTATCAAGATATTCGCGCAAAAATCCTTTCTTGTAAGCGCGATATGCAAGCATATTAGGAAGAATTTTGTTAAAAAACTCATTTTCGTTTCCGAGACCGTTCTTTTTAATGAAATTTCTTTTAGAAACCTCTGCAGGCACAAGTCTTGCTAATAAACTT
>JBGVKA010000086.1:0-7019 GCA_045129715.1 Eubacteriales bacterium
CTGAGCACCGATAAGACCGTTAAAGTCACCGGTGGAGCTCATAACGATAATACCGGAGGTACAAGAGGGAGATACTACGAAGAGTCTTCCGTACTTGTCTACCGCGATAGCGGTGGGAACGTAGTTGGCCTTGGGAACGAGCTCGGTTGTGGGAGGCTCGATAACGTTTATACAGGTGTAGGTCTCGTCGAGAACTACGATATCCTTATTATCGGTATCGCAGATGTAAAGTCTCTTGCCCTCGTCAAGCTCTGCAACGTATATACCCTTGGGATTGTTGAAGGTTCTTTCCTGACCGTTGTAATAATAAGAGGTTATTACGTTGGTTGCGGAATAGTACTTATCAAGAACTACGATTCTGTTATTCTGAGGGTCCGCGATATAAACGTTACCCTTAGTATCTGTTACAAGGTCGGTTACAAGACCGAGAGAATCCTTACTCTTCTCTCCCGAAACGTTCTGAACGAACTTGCTGAGATTCATATCACTCGAGGTGAATTCATCGTAAGGATTGTATGCGGGGGGAGATTTAAGGGGCTCACCGTCAATGGAGTAGGTATAAGTGTCGTAGGAATTGTAAGCCGAAGCGGTTACGGTTCCAAAGAGCATTATAGCCAACAAGGAGAGAACTAAAATTTTTGTTATAGTACTTTTCATTTTCATTCCTCCTTAGTCCTTCATACCCGACGAACCCATCGTCTCGATGATCTGGCTCTGGTTCAATACGAATACCAAGATGGGAACGATCATCATAACAACGGTTGCCGCAGCACCGGCTCCCGAACGGGCAATACCGCCCGAAAGAACCTGCTGAATAGCATAGTTGAACGTCTTGAGCTCCTCGGAGTGAATGTAGATCGAGGAACCGGAGTTCCAAAGATTCTTAAAGCACTCGATGATAAGCGTAAGCCATGCGGGCTTAACCATAGGCATTGCTATAATTAAGTAGGTACGGAATTCGCTTGCACCGTCAAGTCTTGCAGACTCAAGAACGGTATCGGGAACCGACGTTTCCATGAACTGCTTCATAAGGTAAAGTCCTATCGTAGTAGCCATCGAGGGTACTATAATAGAAAGGTACGTATCGATCCATCCGAATGCGGAAAGGATTATGAAGTGAGTTACCTGGTTAACTGTGGAGTGGAACATAAGCGACATTACTATGATCTGGAATATAGCGTTTCTTCCGGGGAAGCGAAGCTTTGCCAAGGAATAAGCCGCCATAGATGCGAAAATAAGGTTACCTACGGTTCCGCAAAGAGTAATAAATACGGTGTTGAATATGTATCTTGAGAAGGGTACCCAAGAGTCTCCCATAAGGGTAAACAGATCCGAGAAGTTTTCAAGCGTAGGCTTCATAACTATGAACTTCGGAGGGAACATAAACAACTCGTCAAGGGGCTTAAGTGACTGAATTACAACGTAGTACATGGGGAGGAACATAAATGCTCCGAGGATCGCGAGTACGATGGTAATACCGGTATCGCCGCCCGCAGATCTGTTAAGAACGACTCTATGGCCTCTGGTTCTTAACTTCTTGCCTTCTCTTTTATTTTTTCCGAACATTTTATCCCTCACCTACCTTCGAAAGCGCCTTCTTAATAATAATATTCGACGAGAACATTATTACGAACAGCACGACTGCTATTGCTGAAGCATAACCAACCTCATAACGCTGGCCGCCGTAGTCATTTAAGTGGTGCATTATAGTGTGTGCGGCGTAATCAACCGAGGGGAATCCGCAAAGCGCGTCAACGACCGCACCGAATCCGAACGAGTTGGTTATTGCAAGGACCGCACCGAACATCAGCTGAGGACGCATCGTGGGAAGAGTTATATACCAAAGCTCCTGCCAACGATTCTTGATTCCGTCAACCGCTGCTGCCTCGTACATCGATCTGTCAATGGTCTGGAATCCTGCGATGAACGAAAGGAATGCCGTACCGAGCGAAGTCCAAAGAGCAACTACGATACAAAGGGGCATTACGTATTCCGCATTTTCAAACCAAAGGATCGGCTCCGAAATAATGCCTAAATCTATTAATGTAGCGTTTACCCATCCGTAAGAGTCGGACGAGAAGAGTGTTTTCCAAATAAGATATACCTGACCTGAGATGGAGGGCGCGTAGAAGACGAGCGTTACTACTGCGCGGATCTTAGGAGGAAGCTCGTTGATGAACCATGCTATAAGAAGCGAAAGAAGGTAGGAAACAGGTCCCGTTATCGCCGCGAATATCAAGGTGTTCTGACAAGCCAAAAGGAATATATCGTCCTCAAGGAAAAGACGAGTGAAGTTTGAAGCCCATACGATTCTGGGCATTTCAAGCATGTTAAAGTCTGTAAGACTTAAGAACATCGAAAGAAATACGGGAAGAACCGTGAATATGATGAAGAGTAAGAAGAACGGAGCGAGCATAAAGTATGCCGTTTTGTTGTTCTTCATCTCTTCCCATGTCCATCTAAGCTTCGATACCTCAGAGCGTTTTACCGGACGCTTTATCTCTGCGTTAGTTTCTGACATCGTTTTTTCTCCTTATGTATTATCGTAGTGCTTTAAGATGCGTTTGTGCCTCTGACATCATCCGGAGTTTGTCCCGGGCCCAAGATAGGAAGACCGAATTCTTCTCTCTTTCTTTCTATCTCGTCGTTGATAGTCGAGATATAGCTGAGCATGGATTCCTTAGCGTCAGCACCGTCGTTAACGGCTGCAAGGAATGCAAACTTGGTATATCTGTTGATGTAATAGGATCCGGGATAGTTAACTATAGAAGAAAGGTTGTGGATCTGCTCCTCAATTGCCTTCTTCTCGCTCGCAGTCCATGAGAGCTTATCAAGCGCCTTTACGTTAGCGGACTCGTACTTAGCGGAGGGACCGATAAGTGCAACCATCTTGTTACCGTAGTTACCCTGAACGTCTGCACTGGTCTCCCACTGAACGAACTGCCATGCAGCTCTCATCTTCTCCTCGGTCTTGATACCGTTAAGGATAACGGTTGCACCGACACCTGCAAGGGAGTTATAGTTAAGAAGCTTTTTACCGGTTTCGTCGATAACCTCATCACCGTTTTCGTCTACCGTGATCCATCCGGGAAGAGAGGTGAACTCCCAAAGTCCCTGAATTTCGGTAGCGTAAACTACGAGCTGGTTGTAAATACCTGCATAGTCACCTATAACGATAGGCATTTCACCGGTTCTGAAACGGTTTGCAGCATCGTACGATACGGGGAACGAATAGTCACTGTAAAGACGGCATACGTAATCGAACGCGTCAAGAGCCTCGGGAGAGTCAAGGTCTATCTTTGCACCCTGATACTCGGGATCATCGGGATACTTCCACATATTTCCGCCCTTCTGATAGATCATGAAGTCGAGCGCGGAGATGTAGTTAACACCGATGGACATATTATTCGACTGAAGAACGGGAAGGAGAGCAAGAAGCTGATCCCAAGTTTCGGGAACAGTCTCACCAAGCTCTGCAAGAACGTCCATTCTGTAGAACATCATTGCAAATCCCATCGTCTGAGGAATTCCATAGGTCGTTCCGAGAAGCGTTACGGTATCCATTGCCGCTTCAACGAAGTTGTAATCGGTATAGCCATCGGGAATTCCCTTGTCTACGTCGTAGCCGATAACCTCGTCAAAGGTCAAGGACGTGTTTACGAGAGTTCCAAGAGAATCGTCGGGAGTGCTTACCGTGGTGTACTTCTTGGTAGATTCGTTGTAATATGTATAATAATTAGTAAGGAAAACTTCATTGAAATGCTCGTCGGGATATTTCTCTTCAAGCTTGTCGAGGTTCTTATCGTTACCGCTGACACCGTAAACGGCGTTTCTTATAGCGTAGTTAATAACCTCGGATGCTCCGAGTCCCATATATACGTCGGGACCCTTACCGGAAAGAATTGAAGGAAGAAGGGTTCCTCCGGTAACGAGCTTAAGGGTTACCGCAACTCCGGTGGAGTCGGTAAAGCTACCCTCTGCGTCTATCATGGTACGCCAGATCTGAGACTGGTCACGTCCCGATGCAAGCCATACGTCGATAGTCTGAGTATCCTTCGTGGGCTTAACTACAAGTCCCATCTGGTCGTAGTCTACGAAGAAGGATGCAAAGAAGGACTTGATCTCAAACCAGGTGGACTTGAAGAAGTTAGCCTTTGCACGCTTAACCGCTTCCTTCTCGGATGCATTCGAGGGGCTGATAGTGATCGAATCGACTATCATTGCACTCGACTTGGAGTTGTTGATCCAAGTACCGAGAGTACCGAGATAAGATTTGAGAGTGGACATATTAGCCGCGATGTAATCACCGTCGTCCTCACTCATTCTTGAAAGAAGAAGAGCGATGGTCTCAAGCGTAGTGGTATGAGAACCGGTTCCGCAAAGTGCCTCAAACTCATCCTTAATGCCATTGAGGTTGATCGCCTCGTGACGAAGAGACCAGAGAACCTCGGGCATTACGTTATGGAAGTTGTAGGTACGGTACTTATCGGGCTCGGTACCTGTGAGCTGAAGGATCTTAAGGTAACACTCGTTGATGACCTCAAGGGAGTCCTCTACTCTCTTTATAAGCTCGCGGAGCGAGCCGAGAGAGCACTCAAGGTAAATGGTGTACTCGGTATCTGCCTCGAAATAGAACTCAAACTCGGTTCCGTTTCCGTCCTGGATATAATCGGACTGCCACTTCTTATCGTAGTTGAACTGGATCTCTGCAGCCTCCTGGAAGGGAATCTGCGGAACGGATCCGTAATGTCCGCCTGCAAGCTTTACGGTACGGCATATGAACATACCCTCAAGTGCGTTCTGCATATAACGCATCGAGATCTTGTAAAGTCCGTCCACGGAAACCTTGAACTTGTACGCTGCCCACTGACCTACCGTACGGTAGCTGTTCTCACCGATTACGTTGTAAAGCTGAGAATTCGAGGAAACGGGGAACGTCTCTGCCGAGGTGTTGTCGTTAGTTGCGTAAACGGAGGAGTCCGAAACGAAGTCCGGGAACTCTGCCTCAAGGGTAATGATCTTGCGATCGTCACCGCTGCTATACGAGGGAGAGGTATAACCCTTTTCAGCGTATTCCTTCTTAACGTCCTCGTAGGACTTAACTGCGTTTGTGCCGCTCTCAGCGGGAACGAGGGAGATCTCCTTTACTACCATAGGCTCTCTCTCTGCCTCGAGAGTGATGGTATATTCAATTCCCGCCTCGAAATAGAATGCGAAGTATCCGTCGGTATATCCTGTGGAGTCCTCGCAATAGTAGGTATTCCAAGAAGGGCTCTGAACGATATCGGGAGCCATGGAGTTATTGTTGATATCCTGCTTGATTCTGTAGGTGGTAACGGTCTTCATACCGTTCTTAACCTCGTGAACGTACTTGAAGTAACCGGACTTGTTGGTATCCTCGTCCTTGATTACCTCGTACTCTACGTAGTATCCGTCGGGCTCGTTAGTGCTAACGGGTGCGGAAACGCCTACGAGGTTATCGAGGCCCCAATACTTAGTGAGATTGAGGTGACCTGCCTCCGAGAAGGGTATGCTACCGTTGATATAGAGCTTTCTCTCTATCGAGCTGATACTGCTGTCGATAGTGTTGCAGGTGTAGTACTTGATCTTGATCCAGTACAGACCGCTTGCTCCTTCGGGTATTTTCTTTGACCAGCTGACCTTGCTCTCGTCCGAAAGGTAAAGAGCATCGGAATTTTCGGTAAGGTTGAAGTCGGGCCAATCGCTTGCATCCTCGCAAGCCTCCCCCTTGTCAAGAAGCGAGCCCACGTTGAACGCGCCCTCCTGATTTTCATCCTTTGCCGTTGCGTTGTCCAGCTTGATTTCGTTTGGTCCCTTCGTCTTGTCGACGTGCGAGCCTGCATATTCTTCATAGCTTGTGGTTCCAACGACTGCCTGCATTTCTTCAAGAGTTGCAGCAGCACTGTTTTCGCCCTTCAAGCGATCGGCAAGCTCATCTTCGCTTCTGAGTGTCGCAGCAGATACCGATATCACTGCAACGCTAAGCAAAGTTGCGACAGAAAGAACGAAACAGACGACTTTCTGAAACAATGACTTTCTCATGAAATTTTCCTCCAAGAATTTTTTGTCCCCTTGTGCATAGCACGGGTTTTCACAGTGCAGATTATACCATATTTATATTAAAATGTCAATAAGAGAAAATTAGAATGATTTTCTTAAACGCACATTATAAAACGCGTTTTCGCGCCCTGCTTTTTTCTTTAGTAAACATTTGTTTACACGCGTTTCAAGCTGTAAAAACCAAGAAGGCTTCGTGGTAAATTATTTTTACCTATAAAACTCGTCACGCATCGGTATTTTTGCGTTTTTTTACAGTATGTAAATTGTATTTACCATACCAAGCCAAAAATTATCCGTTTTTTCAAATATTATTTTTATTTCAAAAAACATTGTTTAATGTGCACAAAAATATTTTTTTATTTTCTACGCGGTTTTTTTCGGCCTTTTATGCCGTTTTTCAAAAAAAGAAAAAAAAACGCCTCTTTTTCCGACACCGACGGGGTGCCGAAGAAAGAGGCGGCTTTATTTATTCGGTTTAAGATCAAAGCACGAAATCCATCAAAAGCATCAGCGATATGCCGAGCAAAAGAGAGAACGTAGCTCCGCTTTCGGAGCCGTGAGCGTGCGTCTCGGGAATCATTTCGTCACTGATAACGTAAAGCATCGTACCGCCCGCAAAGCTGAGTGCAAAGGGCAGTATCACCGCGGATACGCTTACCGCAAAATAACCGATCATCGTTCCTATTACCTCTACAAGACCTGTAAGAGACGCGTAGAAGAAGGTCTTTTTCGGAGTGATGCCAACTGCAAGCATAGGGGCTATTATTACCATACCCTCGGGGATATTCTGAAGAGCAATACCTATTGCGATAACTATTGCCTCGGCATCGTTCCCTGCTCCGAAGCCGACACCTGCGGCAATTCCCTCGGGGAAATTGTGTATTGCGATCGCAAGAACGAAGAGAAGCACCTTGTCGAGAGAGCGGTTTCTTGAATGG
>JBGVKA010000087.1:0-4392 GCA_045129715.1 Eubacteriales bacterium
TAACTCCAAGACCTATCCTTTTCTTTTTCTAAGAAAAATCAATGTTACATAAATGATGCGGAGAACACTCATATGTTAGCATTCGGAAATATAAAAAGCGATGTTGAATTTTGAAACGACACATAAATAATGTTGCTTTGAGATGTAGAATGTTCTCACGAAACAAAAAGGAGGCTTAGAAATGCAAGGTGTAACAGAAGGAGATCTCAGCGTTAAGGTAGGCGCACATAGCTATAACCTATCCTCTCGCGGAGTGAATCCGGTTTTTCTTTGCGAGTCGGATGCGATTCGTAGAGATCAGGTAATATCTATCATTAAACAGTTGGAGGAGGCGAAATCCAGGGAACCGGTAGAGGTAATATTTATGACGGCAGAGCCGGAGGAATACAAAGCGTCTTTTGGCGCGAGCGGATTTGATACCGAAAAGATGTCGGAGCTTCTTTCAGAAATGGATAGGAGGTATGATCTTTTGCTCGAGTCTTGCGCGCGCAATCAAATTTGCTACAACCTGAAGCATCACGAAGCGCAACTTGCGACCACGGTCGTATTGCTTGATGCTTTTGACAGAATTATAGATTCCGAGGAGTTTGAGGAATTTATAAATTACGTCAAAATCTTAGCTATGAAGTCAAGGGCGGCAGGATTTAAATTCGTGGCTCTCATAAACAGGATTCCCGAAAATGCAGAGCACGTACTTGCAGAGTTCGGAACACCCGTTAACGTTCATAGAGAAGGCTTCAATATGAAGGACGTTACTAATACGATCTTGAAATCATTTTACAGCCTTGGTTACGAGCCTTGCCTCGGTCTATCAAGAGATAAGGAGAAAGGCACGATACACGTTTCTATAGGCGTAGATATCGAAGGATCGTGGCTCTCGTTTAGCTATAACTACGACGAGCACACGGTAAAATACGGTGTTTATTACAGATACTACGAAAAGCTACCGAAGGAAGATATCATAGAGATATACAGAGTTTTCAGGACGGATGAAACCTCTTGCTTCCTAACGCTTGACGAAGATCCTGCGAACGATACTATCTATCTTTCGGGTGGTAGATACGAAAGCACTATAACACCCGTTTACCTCGAGTGTTTGATAGAGGAGATATTGTCGCTTAAGGTTATCGGTAAAATTAAAGAAATTATCGAAAAACAGCGGAAATATATTTAATGCAACATAAATAATGTAACATACAGGCGTATATTATTGGAGCAACCACTAAAAACTGTGTAAAATTAACACAAAAGGAGAATTTATAATGCAGATGCTTACTTACAAAGAATGGGATGCAAAGGAAGTCGCAGAGAACCTTGTTTTTGAAAACCGCAAAAATGTAGCAAAGAATTTATCGGAAGACGATTATTTTGATATCGCACAGATTGATAGCATTTCCTCATTAGCTATTGCAGAGTGCAGAGCTAACGCGAGAATTAAACACGCTATGACAAGAACAGGACTCCGAGATGCTAAGAAATACCTTGAATTTTGTCAGACGGTACACTTTTTCGCTGCGGAACGTCTATATCTAAACGGTGATGAGAACTATGCCGAGCGTCTCGCGTATATGCTGGCCTTTGGCGTTGGATGTGATGTTGACGCTCATAGAGCAGCCGAGCTTTACGCAGTGTCAATAAGACGCAGACTTTTGCGAATCACCGATGATGCACGGTTCTTCCTTGACGGGAAGCTTAGAGAAGCTACTGCGAATAACATCAAGAAGCTTATTGATGATACTATCTTAGAGAGTGGTACAGAAGCGGTTGATGATTTCGTAAGCAAGCTGGCTTTAGCGGAATGGGAAAGCAAGGAGGTATATCGCAAGGCGCTTAAGCTTCTTAGTGATGAGGGCGAGATATGCGCATCTCTTATTCAACGCAAGCTTTCGATGGGTTACGCGCAGGCAAGAGCAATTATGGACAGGATGATATCCGAAGGCATTATCAGAGAGAAAGGCTACAAAGGTATCCCCATCGTAGACGTTAGTAAACTTATAGAGGAGGTAACCGATGAAATTTAAGAAGAACGACAACATAACGCACGAGGGCAAGACTATCACCGTCCTCGATTTCCTTGGCGAAGGCGGTCAGGGCGAGGTTTATCTTGTGGAGATGGAGGGCGCAAAGTACGCTCTCAAGATTTACAAAGATCAGGTCAGCGCAGATTTCCGCTACAACCTTAAGAATAACATCAAAAAGGGCTCGCCCTCGGACGAATTCTTATGGCCAAAGGTGCTTTTAGACTTCGATGACGGTGACCTCGGCTATATGATGGATCTTCGTCCGAAGAATTACGTATCCTTCGTGTCCTACCTTACAGGCAAGAACACCTTTGATACCAAGGCGGTTATGATCAAGTGGTGTATCACTCTTTGCAACGCCTTCAAGAAGCTCCACGAGCAAGGCTACTCTTATCAGGACCTCAACGACGGAAGCTTCTTCTTCGATCCGCACACCGGAGATCTTCTGATTTGCGACAACGATAACGTTACCGCAGACAAGAAGAACCTCGGAATTCTCGGCAAGATGCGCTATATGGCTCCCGAGATCGTGAGAGGAGATAAGATTCGCGGCGGTGGAGTTCAGCTCCCCGACGTTCATTCGGACAGATTCTCACTTGCGGTCATACTCTTTATGGCTCTGTGCCTCGGTAATCCTTTTGAGGGGGAGCGGCTCAAGAACTACGATATTGTAGACGAGGAAGCAGAATACGAGCTTTTCGGCAAAGATCCCGTGTTCGTATACCACAAGACCGACAAATCCAACCGTCCTATCAGGGGTTATCACTCTGCCGTGCTTCGCAGATGGGCGTATATTCCGCTCTACATTAAGGAAGCCTTCCACCGAACCTTTGTTGACGGACTCGTTGACAGAGAGAACGAGAGAACAACTCCTCTTGAATGGATAAGACTGCTCTCAAAATACCAAGACGAGCTTATAAGCTGTGGCAACTGCGGCTATGAGTACATAGTCGGTTATAGCGAGAAGAAGCGATACGAGACTTGTCCATCCTGTAACTCTGCTACAAAGGATTTCTGCACCCTTGCGGTCGGCAGAAACAATATCGCCCTTGATCTCGGTAAGAGGATATACAGAACACACGTAGATAAGTATTCCTCGGAATATCTTACACCGATAGGCAAGGTCGTTGCCAGCAAGAAGAATCCGGGACTCTGGGGCATCAAGCTCGCGCTTGACTCTGACGTGGAGATCAAGGACGC
The DNA here is from genome assembly GCA_045129715.1 of Eubacteriales bacterium. Taxonomy (GTDB): domain Bacteria; phylum Bacillota; class Clostridia; order Oscillospirales; family CAG-272; genus UBA1740. Next base: position 3,222 of record JBGVKA010000087.1, read on the forward strand.
ATCAGGCAACGTCAAGACGGTCGAAGCTAACGGAGTGATTCCGATTATCCGCAACCTTAAAATTAAATTCAACGATAATACGATAGGAGAAATAAGATGACGAAGGGTACTATGACTAATTTTGATATATGCAAGGCGGCAACCGAGTTTCTTTTGAAGCGTGGTTATACTCCTAGTTTTTCGGAAGAAGAGCTAAAAGTAGAGTGTGACGTAGACGGAATCAATTTCTCGGTTTACGGGCTCGATGACGAGCACTATTTCGGCTATTCTTGTCGCTTCGATTACGGAAGAGCGCTTTCGGCAGACGAAAAGGACGAGGTCACTAAGAGATTCAAGAACGAAGAGCCGGTAATCTTTGAGAACCTCCACTTTGTAGAGGATGGAGTTATTCTCTCTTGCGCATTGCCTACAGAGTTCTTTACCGAGGACGACGCGGAAGAGGTTATCACTTCGCTCCATCGTACAGGAGGGATAATCAAATATCTTAAAACCAATTTGACAAAATGTGATAGGAGAAAGAATATGATTAACCTTAACAAGGTTATGAAACAGGCTGAACAAAGACTTAACTCACTTGGTTATTCCCCCAAGCATAACTACGATGATCAGTTGGACTGCATTATAAACGGAATTTCCTTTGCAATTTACGGTAGCGATGATGGTAAAACTTTTGGCTTCGGTTGTATATTTGAGCCTGAAACTAATAATAAGTATGCGGATGGCTTTTTTGAGGAACTGCAGGTAAATTTTGAAGGCAAATATGCCCCATTTCAAAATTTGCAGATGTCCGATGACGGATTTATACACCTTGAAGGAGAGAGTGATATATACAACGATAGCTTGATCGATGATGTAGTTCGCGCATTAAGCGCAGAGGAGTATGTTGCAAATGTTATAAAAGCTAAATCTTACGTATGGGAGGAAAACTAATATGAAGGAAAGAATGTTCGGAGAAGGTATCGCGCGCCAGGAGCTTAATTTGCTCTTCGTTATCGACAACTCGGGATCGATGGAGGGCAAGAATATTGGTGCGGTCAACAACGCGATACGCGATATTATCAGTATTATGCCGGAAATTCAAGAGGACACCGCAGATGCGGTGATCAAAATCTCGGCACTAAAGTTCTCGGACAATGCGGAGTGGATATATTCCGAGCCGAAGGAGGTCGGA
>JBGVKA010000088.1:0-18928 GCA_045129715.1 Eubacteriales bacterium
TCACGTCTTACGCCAAGCGGCTCGATCTTGCTTCCGCTTTCTATAGCGTATCCCTCGTCGAATATTGAAACGAGTGCCTTGGTATAACCCTCGACCTCCTCGCCCGAGCAATAAACGCGAAGACGCTTTTTCGTGAATATCTTCTTTGCGAGTGAGGTGAGAAGCTCGGAAAGTGCCTTAGCGTGTGAGGTATAGTCTGCGTCAAGTGCCTTGAGCTTAAGATAATTTTCTATACCCTCAAGGTACTCGTTGAGTGCTGCCTCACGGCTGACGTACGCCGCCGCTCTTGAAAATGCCGCAGAATGTCCCGAGGCGGAAATTCCCTCTTGGGCTCCTATCTTGACCTGGCGAATAATTTTTCCTATTGCGTCAAGATCGTCAAATTTCGACGTTAAAAGAACCTCGCGTGCAATATCCACCACCGAGGCGGTCTTCGATGCAAGCGCGCTTATGCCGACCTGGAAATAAGGCGTAGCGGTCTTATCGCGCGAGGAGACTATCTTGCCCGTATTGAACTCACCAAGCTCGCTCTTGATCCTCGTCTGAAGCTCGACCACACCGTGCGACTCGGTAGCAACGTTCTTATAAAGCTCGTTGAGTATCGAAACACCGAAGAGCTCCTCTATAGTAAAATCGGATATATCGAAAAGAAGGGTGGTATACACGATACCGCGCGAGTTTGATTTTGAAAATACGGTGCTTACACCGTCAATCTCGCCCTCTTCCCATTCGTATTTTTCGGGAAGCTCGTTGATATCCGATACCGACACCATCGGGATCGTGGCGAGTGCCTCGGGAGAATCGGGAGTCTTTTGCCAAGTCTCTATAAACTCGGTATTTTTTATAACCGCATCAAGCTCCGCCTCGGTCATAGACGCCTTAGCCGAAGCAAGCTTTTCCTTCTCCTCACGCTCTCTTTTCTCTCCGAGCGTTGCCGAGGGGATCATATAAACGGTTGCGCTGTGGGTTGAGTTAAGAATATATTTTTCAAGTATTTTTTCGTAAAAATCGGTGTCGAGCATTTCGCGAAGATACGCAATATCCTCCTCGAAGGAAAGCGAGCTCATGGGATCACCGTCGTAAAGCCAAGCGTCGAGCGCGGTTATCGCGTACGCAATTCCGAGGGGGAAGGTAGCCATATCCTGCTCTCTGACCTTAAATTCAAGATTGTTGAAGGATGCGGTGAGAGCCGCCTTGTCAATACCGCCGTCAACTATCTTGCGTATCGTTTCAAGCGCAAGAGTCCTTGCCGCCGCCATATCCTCTTTCTTGGTATTTTTGATCTCCACCATTACGGAGTTATCTCTTATGCCATCGTAGGAAACGAAGCAAACGTCCTCGCAAAGTCCCGAATCGAGCATTGCCTTCTTAAAGGGCGCGTCATTGGTGCCCGCTATCGCATCGGTAGCGATGGCAAGCGCGACCGAAAGCCTTCTTTCAAGGAATGACGAGGTTGCAAATCCGAGGCAAACGCGCGCCTTACCCTCAGGACTCTCCGAGGGGGATATCTCGTACTCTACCGTCTTTTCCGAGTATCCCTTATGCTCAAGCGCGGGGATAGAAGCATCGACCTCAAGATACTCGTAATCCTTAAGGAAGGAGTCGAGAAGCGCGAGCGTTTCGTCGATATTAACGCTTCCGTCAAGAATGATTCTTGCGTTTGAGGGGTGATAATATTTAGCGTGAGCATTTACGAAGCTCTCATAGGTTAGCGTGGGAATGAAATCCGGATCTCCGCCCGAATCCTTTGCGTAGCAGGTTCCGTCGTAGAGCAACGAGGACATCTCGCTCATCTCGACCTCGTCAGCCGAGGAATACGCACCCTTCATCTCGTTGAAGACCACGCCCTTATAGATCATATCCTCATCCTTACCGTGAAGCTCGTAGTGCCAGCCCTCCTGATAGAATATCTCAGGCTTGCTTATCGCGAGGGGGTGAAGCACCGCGTCCATATAGATATCAACGAGGTTCATAAAATCCTTATCGTTTCTTGAGGAAACGGGATACATCGTTTTGTCGGGGAATGTGAATGCGTTGAGGAAGGTCTTGAGCGAGCCCTTGAGAAGCTCAACGAAGGGCTCCTTTACGGGATACTTATCCGATCCGCAGAGCACCGAGTGCTCAAGAATGTGGAAAACTCCCGTATCGTCCTCGGGAATAGTCTTGAAGGCTATCGCGAAGGTCTTGTTCGAATCCTCTCTGTCTATAAACAAAAGTCTCGCACCGTTCTTTTTGTAGACCGCCTCGTGCAAAACTCCTCTGAGCTCGGGGATCTCTCTCGAGCGTATAAATTCAAAGCCGTGTAAAGTACCGTTAAGCTTCATTGAAATCTTCCTTATCCTTTAAATTCAATTCTTTTTTATCCTTCATAACCGCAGAAAGAAGCTCCACGGTTATTTTTTTATACCTTGCGGTATCAACTATATAGCTCGTGCCGTGGCGCGCACCGGGGAAGGTGTGAAGAGTTGCCACAGGGCAAGCCTTAAGTATCTCCTCGCTCATCGAGGGCGGAACGAAGCCGTCGTCCTCACCGTGAATAAGCGTCAGGGGTACCTTAACGCTCCCTGCAAACGCCGTGGGCGTTGCTTTATTGGGATCAAATCTGCCGAACGTCGCACATCCGAATCTCAAAAGCGGATAAAGCACGACGGGTATTCCCCTGTCACGCATTACCTTCTTAACGATCTTTTCAGCCGACGAAAAGGGACAGTCCGCAATAACGCATCGCACCGACTCGGGAAGACCTCTGCCTGCCGCCATAACGACCGTTCCCGCACCGAGAGAAACTCCGAGCAGGATGATCTCTCTGTCCTCGCCCCATCTCTCGCCTATATATTTTATCCATCCGAGCGTGTCAAGACTCTCGTTATATCCAAAGGATATCGTCCTTCCCTCACTCTCACCGCACGCGCGCTGGTCGGGGAGAAGCAGATTAAAGCCAAGCTCAAGCGCGAGAGCTCCACCGCCCGAAAAATCGAGCATCGGCGTGCTTCTGTATCCGTGCATTCCTATAGCAAACGGAGCGTTTTCGTTTTGTATATAAAGCCTTGCGCGAAGCTTAAGTCCGTCGTGCGAGGTTATATAAACGTTTTCATAGGGGCGCGCGAGCATTTCGTCTATAAGCCGTCTTGAGTATTCGGACTCCTCACTACCGTCATCCTTAACGTGTCTGTAAGGATCGGCACGTCTTTTTTCGGGATCGTTGTAAAACGTAAATCTGTACGCATAATATCCGCCGCCGAAAAGAAGCGCGAGAAGAACGAGTGCCGAAAAAACGGCTATCGTAATTCCGACAGGCATCATCCTTCACCACCCCTTTTGCTATGCACTCCGTCAGGGTTTTTGTATCTGAATACGGTTATAAGTATGATAACCGCCTGGAGCGGAACTCCCATAATAAAGAGCATCCAGGTATTGTATTTTATAGTCTGAAGATAGAGCGAGAGTATCGACGTCCACGATATCACCGAGACGAGAACGCACCCGAACGCCTTGTTCTTGAAGAACACCGCGTTACACACCTCGCACACCGCCGCCGAGATCGGAACCGCCCACGTGAATATAGTCCACACCCTGACACCGAAAATAACGTTAACGTAGGTATAGGTAAGCGTTGCGGCTATCCAAAGACTGCATACTATTATAAAGGTAATTAAAATTCTGCTCGTAAGGGTGCTCTTGACGGCATACTGATTCTTCTTCGGCTGTTCCTTCTGCAAAAGATATTCGAAGCGAACTCCGTATATATCGCATATCTTACAAAGCGTTTCTATATCGGGAAGCGTTTCCGCATTCTCCCACCTCGATACCGCCTTATCCGAATAGTTGAGCCTCTCGGCAAGCTGCTGCTGAGTGAGTCTGTTTTCCTTTCTTAAGGCACTGAGGTTTTTGGCTATTATTTCCTTGATATTCTCTGCCAAAGCATCTTCCTCCTTTGATATTTTCACCGTCGGGTCGGCAAAATCCTCAATTCTTTTCCGGTTTTCGTGTAAAGTTATATTTACATTGTCATTTTTTGGTAATTTTTGTATTTTTTACAAAATATTGCATTTTCAACCCGTTATCATCGCAATTATACCATATTTTTATGAAAAAGTCAAGTTCTCACACCAATTCTCAGTTTTGTGGAATAGGGGTATTAGAATTCCACTACCGTTCGAATAAGGTCGAGAGCAAAAACGCTTGACTCTCACCCGTGCTCTGTGATAAACTCCAAGCGAAAAAAAGAGCACTTTGGCTTTTTCATAAGAAAGGAGAAACAAATATGATGACCAAAACTCAATTAAACACAAGAGATATAGCGAGAAAGGGAACGGTGAATGCAAAGAGAAGCGCAAGGAACACCGTTAACGTTTTCTTCGCCTCCGACAGAAACTATCTTCCCTACCTTGCCGTAGCCTTAGCCTCACTCTCCGAGCACGCGACAAACGACAATTTTTATAATATCAGAATATTATCGGAGGACCTCACGAACGAAAGCCTTCACGGTGTCGTTAAGGGACTAAAGCCAAACGTAAAAATAAAGGTATTCAGCGTTGCCGATAGAATTTCCGGCATCAAAAAGGAGCTCGCTCTCCGCCTCAGAGACTATTACTCAGACGCGATATATTACCGTATCTTCATCGCGGAGATGTTTCCGAAGCTTAAGCGCGCGGTATATCTCGACTCGGATATAGTCCTCAACACCGACGTTGAAAGGCTCTACAACGCGCCGATAGGCGACAACCTTCTCGGTGCAGTCACCGACGAGAGCGTAATGTCTCATGAGCCCTTCCGCGAATACGTAAAGGCACACGTCAGAATGAAGCGCGCGGAGGATTACTTCAACTCAGGCGTTCTCGTTATGAACCTTGCCAAAATGCGCGAGGAGAGGATCAAGGATCAGTTTATAAAGCTTCTTTGCAAATATAATTTCAAGACCGTTGCTCCCGATCAGGATTACCTCAACTTCCTTTGCCGAGGCAGGATATACTACCTTGAGCGCGGATGGAATAAGCACGCAATAAGCGAAAACGAAATAGACAGAAGCGAGCTCTACCTTATGCATTATAATATGTTTAACAAGCCCTGGAAATACGACGGCGTTCAGAACGAGGATCTTTTCTGGAAGTTTGCGAAGAGCACGAGCTTCGAGGAGCTTTTAAAGTCCCATAAGGCAGGCTACGATGAGAAAAAGCAAAAAAAGGACTTTGATGCGGCAAACAAGCTTCTCGCCACCGCAGAAAAGATATCCTCCTCGGTCGGCATATTCTTCCGCAAGAGAGGTAAGCTTTATGAATGAGACAGAGCTCCTTTCGGATGAAAAAATAAGGGTGCTCCAAAGCATCGAGGAAAGTCTTAAAAGGGGTGACACCTTTGCGAAGGTCTCCGTCGGTGATCCCACGCCCTCGGCGGAGGATATAAAGCGCGTAATTTTGCCCTTTGACAACGAAAGATCGGGGGGCGTGGCAAAAATGAAAGCGTTTTTGGCTCGCAAGCTTGCCGAGAGCTTCACGAAAAGGGTGAATCGCGACACCGAGATCGTAGATCTTGAAAACGCGCTCGGTATAGAGGGCGGTGCCATTATAACCTCAAACCATTACAACCCCACCGACTCAACTCCGATACGCATTCTTGCAAAGCATCTCGGAAAAGAAAAAAGGCTCCATATATCCGTGCAGGAGAGCAACGTTTTTATGACGGGTGTCTTCGGATTTCTTATGAAAAACTGTAACACCCATCCGTTCTCAAAAAATGCGGAATATACGGTAAAAAATCTCAAGCCCGCGCTTGAGAGGATACTTAAAAACGATTCTCTTCTTCTCATATATCCCGAGCAGGAGATGTGGTACAACTACAAACGCCCTCGCGAGCTCCGTGACGGAGCCTACCACTACGCCGCGCTTTTCGGTGTTCCCATCATCCCCACCTTCACCGAAATGGTGACTCTTGACGGCGAGCGCGACTCGGACGGCTTCCTTCCCGTGAAGCACATTCTCCACGTTTTACCCCCAATATATCCCAATGCAAGCCTCTCGGTTCGTGAAAACCGCACCCGTATGCAAACTATTGATTACATTTTGAAGAAAAAATGCTACGAGGAGGCGTACAAAACCAAGCTCGACGCCCCCTTCGATATGAGGCGCGATATCGCAGGGCTTGTACCCGACGCCATCTGATGCTACACCCCTTCGGGCAAAAGGACGCTCCATAAAGAACACCCTTAAAAACAAAAGATCAAGGCATTTTCACCACTCCTTCCCTCTTTTATAAAATAAAATTCTCTTTTGCTTGACTTTAGTCATAAACTATGTTAAAATCATATGACTAAAAAACAGTAAAGGATCAAGAAATGCCCGAAATCAAATCTCAAAACACTAAAATATTCTCAAATCCCCTCTTTATCACCCTCGTGGCTCTTCTGTGCTGTGCCCTTTGGGGCAGTGCAACCCCTGCGATAAAGATCGGATATCAGCTTATGCTTCCCGATAAGGACGTTCCCTCCACGATACTCTTCGCGGGAATAAGATTCTTCTTCGCAGGAGTGCTCACCGTAGTTATCTTCAGTATAGCGCGCAGAAAATTCCTCTATCCCAAGGCAGAAAACCTCGGAAGAGTCGGAATAGTGGCAGCTATCCAGACCGTTCTTCAGTACATATTCTTCTACGTCGGTCTTGCAAACACGAGCGGAGTCAAGGGCACGATACTTACAGGCTCCTCGACCTTCTTCGCGATACTTATTGCGGCACTCATTTTCAAGCAGGAAAGGCTCAGCACCAAGAAGATAGTGGCATGCGTGTTAGGTCTTAGCGGTATTATCATCATAAACCTCAACGGACTTTCCCTCTCGATGAACTTCTTCGGAGACGCATTCTGCGTATTCTCCGCCATCTCCCTCGCCTTCTCCTCTACCCTCATAAAGAGATTTTCAAAGTACGAGGATCCCGTGACCATCAGCGGATATCAGTTCATTCTCGGCGGAGCGGTCATGATCGCGATAGGTCTTGCCTTCGGAGGCAGAATAACCGTTGACTGCTTCAAGTCGGTAGCCCTTCTTGCATACCTCGCGCTTCTTTCCGCGGTTGCTTATTCGCTCTGGGGCATCCTTCTTAAGCACAACCCCGTATCGAGCGTTACCGTATTCAGCTTCACCACCCCCGTATTCGGCGTAATACTTTCAACCCTCCTTCTCACCGAAAGCAGCGGCGTTGATATTCTCAATCTCATCGCGGCACTGCTTCTCGTTGCGCTTGGAATATTCATTCTCAACGCAGACCTTAAGTCGATCAAGGAGAAGCTCTTCAAAAAGAAAGCCGAAACGAAATAACCCATACAAAATAAGATCCCCTATACGCTCGCTTGCCGACGGCACCTGCACCGATAGGGGATCTTATTCGTATTTTTAGCTAAAAATACGGACGAAACTTTATATAAAACGCGCGTTGTCTTTTTTCTGCTACTATGCTATACTTATATTACTAAAAATAATGCCGAGGTATCTCGTATGAATAAAATAATTCGCATAGCTTTAATTTTACTTTTATCCCTCTCGTTGACGCTCGCGCTCTTCGGATGTATTGACAACGTCACGGACGGCGAACGTTCCGGATCAAACGACTCAGGCGAAAATACTCCCACCTTCAAGCTTGAAAACGAGCATCTCTTCGTCTCTTACGACAACGGGGGAACCTGGGTAGATCTCGGAAGCGTGCAGGGTGCAGAGGGCGAGCAGGGACCTCAGGGCGAGCAAGGTCCTCAGGGTGAGCCCGGTGAGAACGGTACGAACGGCACGAACGGAGCTAACGGTACCAACGGCTTGACTCCCTTCATAGGTGCAAACGGCAATTGGTGGATAGGTGATATCGACACCGAAATTTCCGCAACGGGACCTCAAGGTCCTCAGGGCGAGCAAGGCCCTCAGGGTGAGCAAGGACCTCAAGGTGAGCAAGGCCCTCAGGGCGAGCAGGGACCTCAGGGCGAGCAGGGACCTCAAGGTGAGCAGGGCCCTCAGGGCGAGCAGGGACCTCAGGGCGAGCAAGGCCCCCAGGGTGAGCAAGGTCCTCAGGGTGAGCCCGGCAAGGATGCAGAGTCCGACGACGGAACCGATAGCGGTGACGAGGAATTTATCCCCGATCCCACGAAGCAAAACACGGTCGAGACCTCAAAACTCCCCCACGTTGACTATTCCAATCTCAATTACGGCTCGTATAACGTAGACCTCTTCTATCAGAACTCGTACGAGGTGCCCGTAGGCGATCCGAGCGTTTTCGTTGAAGAGAAAAACGGCGAGACTTGGTTCTACGTTACGGGAACGACCACGGGATCGAGCTTTGAAATGTGGAAAACCAAGAACTTCACCGAATGGACGAAGCTCGGAACGATATATTCCCCCGCCGAGAATTTCTTCGGCAAAAGCAGCTTCTGGGCACCTCAGCTCTTCTACGATGCAAACGCAAGCTGGGAATACTATCTCGGCGCAGATGCGGGAGAGGGCACGGGACTTTACCTTCTCTTCTTCAGTGCAAGAAGAGAGAGCAACGCTTGTGCGGTATCCGTAGCGTTCAGTAAGAATATTGAAGGTCCTTACAAGAACTTCGTCGGCACAAACGCCAACGGAGATCACATAGACGAGACCAATTCTCTCTTCGAGGTCGAAGAGCTCAGAGGACTCGGTCTTTACGCAAACCACACCTACGGTGATCTTTACAAGAAGAACCGAAGCTTTATCGATGCATCCCCCTTCGTTGACCCCGTGAATGGTGAAAAGTATCTTTACATGGTGCGAAACCGCAACGTTGACACCTCAAACGACGTTTGGGGCGTAAGACTCAAGGACTGGGTGACTCCGGATTACAAAACCACGACACCCCTTACCGCATACGGCTACACCGATATAAACAAGACCGAAAAACACGGCTATATTTCCGAAAACAACATAGACGAGGGACCGTTCTTGTACTACAAGGATAACACCGACGACGGAATAGATAACGGAAAATACTATCTCACGTTTTCGATAGGAGATACCAACGATAAGATATATCCCGTTTGCCAGGCGGTGAGCGACAGTCCCCTCGGCCCCTTCAAGAAGATTCAGCCCGAGGACGGCGGATTCTTAAACGCGCCCGAAACGGAGTGGGATATACACGGCTCCGGACACCATTGCTTCTTCGAGGCAGACGGCGAGCTTTACGTCGCGTACCACACCTACGTAATAACGAGCGGAAGCTCGATCGGAAGACGCTACTTTGCCTTCGACAAGGTCGAATGGGTATACAACGAAGACGGTCTTTACCTTATGAGGTCAAACGGCCCCTCCGTTAGCCCCCAGCCTCTTCCCGAATCCGCATCGGGCTACGAAAACGTAGCAAAGGATTCGACGGTTACGGTATCGGGCAAAGAAAACGAAAGCATCACGGTGCTTAACGATGAAATAATTGCCCTTCGCGACGGTGACGACGGTATGCTCTTCACCTTCTACAAGGACACCGTTATCACCCTTACCTTCGACGAGTACGTTAACGCGCGCGCCATTATGATCTATAACTCCTACGAGTATTCCGACTCCTTTATCAAGATCGATAGAATAGAATTCTCCTACCGCGTTATGATCGACGGCAAGCTTTATTTCGGCACCGCGTTTATCGACGAGCTCGGCTTCAGCTTTGAAAATTCTCTCATTCCGAGAACCTACCTTTCTGCACTGGGCGAGACCGATCTTTATCAGATGCGCCCCGCAACCGCGGCAATTGCCGAGTTTGACGAGATAGAGACGAATTGCATTAAAATATACCTCAAGAACTATAATTACAAGATAAACAGTGCTCTTTCCGAAATAGTCGTTCTCGGAAGAAAGTCAACGACCGAGATCGGTGACGAGAGCATCGGCTTTGGCGGATACACGCACAAGGCGGTCTTCGAGCCCTATACCGCATTCTCGGGTGCTATGCCCGAAAAGGTCACTCTCCCCGAGGATACCGTTTCCATAAACGGCTCTCTCACAGAAAAGCTATGGACCGATCTTGCAACCGTAACGGTCATTGCGGGCGCGACGAAGGATGCGACCACGGGCGAGCCCGTCGACATTGAGGTCTACGGTGAGCGCGAGGCTAAGGTATACGCCTATATCGGTGAAAGATCTATCTATTTCGCGTTTGACGTCAAGGATAAAAACCTCTTCTTCAACTCCACTCATCCCCAAGGCAGAAGCACCTGCATCGAAATATACTTCACCGCCGGCGATAACACCGCGTTCAACAAAAGGTGCTACTCCATAAGAATAAATCCGATAGGCGAAGGCGACGTTACTTATAATCTCGGAATCTACGTTGCAAACGACACCGGCACCGAATGGCAACGCATCGGGATCGAAAGCACCGTAAAGGTCGGCTTAAAGGTTAACGGCAAGGTCCAGACCTCCGAGAGCACCGCAGGCTACGACACCTCGAAGAACGTAGGCTATACGGTGGAGATCGCGATAGACAAGATCCTCGTCGGTCTTGATGCAGACACCATTCGCTTTACCGCCGCATTCGTTCAGGATAAGGGCTACAACGATCCGAGACTCAACAACACCTTCATTCCCGACACGAATTATCTGATGCCCGAAACGTGGATAGTGTTCAAAAACAAGGAGAGCGCGTGATCCGATAAGGTCACACGGTCAACGAAGATCAAGGGATCTCGCTTCAAAAAGCGTTAAATAAAAGCTAACGTTAAAGAAAAAATCAACGTTAAAACAAGATCAAAGTTAAATAAAAAACAGCGTTTAAACGAAAAACGATCACGGAAAGCGGTACTTTCTCGGGTAGGCTCCAAAGCGAAAGCTTAAGCCAAGACCGAGGGGCATCACTCCACCGTGATCGTTTTTTATTTATACCGAGCCGTTTTCTCGGACACGGATCCGCGCGAAGGCATCTTACGTGCGTTTATTTGATTCCGAATATTCTCTTAAGTATCGGAGAAAGTATTTTAGGCGATCTTATAAGAACTATTTTCATAGTCTTTCCTTTCTTTCGCAAATGCTTATTGCGTTTTTATACGTCTGTTACATTTTATGCAAAAGGCACGGTTTTCGCCATTTTGCGCTAAGCTCTTGCAACCCTCATAGCAAGAACGCTGATATCGTCCTTTTTCTTGTTGTTGAGCTTTGCCGCCGCCGCAATGCGCGAGGCAAAGACACCGAGATCGTCCGCGGAAAGCTCGTTTAAGGTCTCAACGAGCCACGGAGCCTCGTCGGATGGCTCACAAACTCCGTCCGATATCATAACGACGACGTCTCCCTCGCCAACCGATACCTTAATTTTCTCTGCATCGACTCTTTTCATAAGACCGAGGGGCATCGTTTCGCTCTTTATACGGTAGAGCGAGCCGCCTCTTTTGATATATGAGGATGCCGCTCCGCTCTTCGTGAGCTCCGCCTCGCCGGTGACCGTGTCAAAGCAAAACACGTCAAACGCAACGGAGCACTCCTCACTCTGTCTTCTGAGTGCGGCGTTCAGCATATAAAGTGCCGCACTGACCGTAGCACCCGACGATGCCACCGCCTTTAAAAGCCTGACCGCAAAATCCGAGCTGCGTCTCGCACGCACGCCGCTTCCCATTCCGTCCGCAATAACGCCGTAGGCGTAAAGCTCATCACTCACGAAGGAGGAAACGGTGTCTCCCGATACCTCGGATTCCGCACCGCGCTCCGAAACGAAGGAGACCTCAAGTCTGTATTTACCTACGCTCTCGCACTCCATAAGCGCGGTATCGCGGCGTCTGTAGTACTTAGGCGTGCCAAAGGCAAGAGATGAAACACTTTCAAGCTCCCTTTTCACCTCGGGCGAGGTTATGAGCGTGCCGTCTCTGTCCTCTGCCGCAAGGAGAAGATATTTCCGCCTGTCTCCGAAGGCACGCACGACACCGCCCCTGATACCGAGGCTCTCCAGGGCTCCCTCAAGGCTCGCGGTAAGCTCCTCGTCTATCTCTCTGGTCTCATTTGAACGCGAGCGCACGTCGGTGAGAAGCTTAAGAAAAACGGAATAATCCTCGCTCGTAGCATCGTTTGGCAAAAACGAGCTTATAAGAGGCACGATCTCGCCAAGCGACCTCTCCACGTATTCGCACGCCATCTGCTGACGGCTTCTGTATGCAAGAGCCATGGTTCCCACCATATCGATAGCACGCTCGCTCACGCTCTCGCGCTCCTCGGAGCTCTCCTCACGCTCAAAGCTTTTTAACATCGGGAAGATAATGCAAAGAGCGATAAGATATTCGGGTAAAAGGCTTAAAAATCCCGACACGCCCGACACGTAAGCACCCCAAATCAGAAGCGCGGCACCGCCCGCAGTAGCGGCATATCGGGTACCGTAAGCAAAAAGTGCACCCGCGAGCACACCGAGAAGGGCAAACGCGGGAGAAAGGAGTCCCGACACCAAAACGGACGAGAAGAAGCCGACCGCCGCACCGTAAAGCGCACCGAATCTCTTTGAGGCAAAAAGAGTTATGACTCCCGCAAAAACGAAGCTCGTATCCACCCCGAAAATATTGTATCTTTTGAGGGAGAGTGATATCAAGGCAATAAAGACCGCAGACGAGCATTTAAAGAAAAGTATTTTTCTTTTTTCACGCTCCCCTCCGTGTATAGCGAAGACACGCCTCGTGCCGAAGATCAAGTGCTTTACCCCTATACCGTGATAAAAAGCACCCGAAAATATAAAGGTGAAGGCGGCACAGAAGACTATCATCGATGCTCCGAAGATCACCCCTGCGGCTCTCACACCGCCAAGCAGTGTCTCGTATACCGCGGCAACGAAGCCGCATATGAGTGCCGAGGACATCCTGAGCGGAACGGATTCCGAGAAGAGCTCACCGCCCTTCTCCGAGGAGCCGCCCGATATTATAATTCTCAAAAACACCGCGAGCACGGCTATCATCGCGTATATCATACCGCCCCTGCCAAGAGTAAGCGAGCCGAGAGCCACGCCCACAAGAGCAGGCCACACGCTATATGGGAGCGAAGCCGTGAGTGCCACGCCAAGAGGATACGCCCCGAAGGCAAAATGACATCCTCCGAAAAGAAATCCTATAACGAGCGCACCCGCATTTATCCACAGCTTCAAGCCTCCGACACCGACTCCGTCACGCTTGATGCTTTCTCTTATCCTTTTGCCGAGCGCGAAAGCACCGCGCCCCTCATCCCTTTGTCTCGTTTCCATTTTTTCATCCTTTCAAGACGGCACGGACCGTATATAAGCCGTATCCTATACCTATCTTAAATTTTACCCTTTTGCGACGGCGTTTTTTGTCATACTCCGTATGTCGTTTGCGGTCGGTTTTAAAGACAAAGGTCAATTTTGAGCATTTTTGTAAACAATTATAGTCTTTTTAGCACATTCAGGTCGCTTTTTGCGATAAATAACCGCTCGGAATTTTTTAAAAACGGTTCTCTTTCCGTCTCCCCTTGAATACTCACGTCCGCCCACCGATGCCGCCCCCGCGCAGAAAAAACGATATATTTATATTTTTTAAGAGCACCTCGGTTGAATTTTTTGCACTTATATGTTAAAATAGATTATAAATTACGTCCTCGCGGGCTTTAAGGAGAAATTATGAAGAGCGGTATTGTTGTACTCAAAAAGGAAGAAGGAATAACCTCTCAGGGCGCGGTAAACCGCGTGAAGAGGCTTTTCGGCTCGTCAAAGGCAGGGCACACGGGAACGCTCGATCCTCTTGCCACCGGTGTTTTACCCGTGCTCATCGGCAGAGCGGTCAAGGCAAGCGAATATATGCTCGCCTCGGATAAATATTACAGAGCGACTCTTAAGCTCGGACTCACCACGGATACCGAGGATATCACGGGCGAGGTTCTCACCGAATGTAAGGATATCCCCGCCGAGGAGCAGGTCCTCCGCGCTATAAGAAAATTCGTCGGCAAAATAATGCAGACTCCCCCGATGTATTCCGCACTCAAGGTCGGAGGCAGAAAGCTTTGCGATATTGCAAGATCCGGCGGTGAGATAGAGCGCGAGGCGAGAGAGATAACCGTCCACTCCATAGATGCAAAAATGCTCACGCAGGACACCTATTCGCTCGACGTTCACTGCTCTAAGGGAACCTATATAAGAACCCTTTGCGCAGATATCGGTGCCGAGCTCGGATGCGGCGGAGTTATGGCAACGCTTGAGAGAACGCGCGCCTCGGTCTTTACCCTCGAGGATGCGCACAAGCTCTCCGAGATAGAGGCTCTCTCAGAGGAGGAAAGAGACGAGCTCATCATCCCCACGGAGCGCGTTTTTGAATGCTGCGAGAGGATAACCCTTGAGCCCTTCTTCGCACGCCTTGCAAGATGCGGCGTTGAAATATATCAGAAAAAGATCGGAAGATCTCTTCCGATAGGCACCCGTGTAACGCTTGCGGACGAGCAAGGCTTCTTTGCGCTTGCCGAGGTGCGCGAGTTTGAGGACGGCTCGGCAATAAAGCCGATAAAGCAGTTTGACGTATAAAGGAGAAGGCGTATGGCTTGGACACCCGAACAGCAAAGGGCTATAGACACTCGCGACAGAACTCTTCTCGTCAGCGCGGCGGCAGGCTCAGGAAAAACCGCAACGCTCACCGAAAGAATAATAAGATCGATCCTTGATAAAGACAACCCGATGGACATCGACCGAATGCTCATCGCGACCTATACGAACGCCGCGGTAGACGAGCTTCGTGAGAGGATAGGCAAGGCGATAAAGAACGCCTCGCTTGAAAATCCCGAAGATAAAAGACTTGAGGAGCAGCTTTTAAAGCTCAAGGATGCAAGGATACTTACCATCACCGCATTTTGCAACAGTATCCTTCGCGCATCCGCAGAGAGCATCGGACTCACCCCGAATTACAGAATAGCAGAGCCTGCCGAGGCAAAAATACTCTCCTCGCGCACGCTTGAGGCACTTATAAACGCTGCCTACGAGGGCGAGATACCCGAGGTCTGCACACCCGAGGAATTCATTGCGGTTGCCGATTGCATATCCAACGTTAAGCACTCGGAGGGACTCGCGGAGGCGATCTCCGTGATCTTTGAAAAGCTCACCTATTCCGAGCGCGGTATCGACACGCTTGACGGTCTTATTGAGGAATACGATCCCCAAAAATTCACGAGCGTTGAGAACACTAAAATGGGCGCGTATATCATAAGCGAGCTTAAGTCGATGGCGGAGGCGTACCTTTTCGCCTATAAAAAGGTCGTGATGCTCGCAGGGGCGGAACGCCTTGACCAAAAAAATCTGCCGAAGGCTGAGGCAGACGTCACGCTTATGGAGCGCATCCTTTCAGCATCCGACTACGACTCGATCACGTCTATCCTTGACGGCGCGTCCTTCGAAAGCCTTTCAAGAGGCAAGGACGAGCCCACCGAGTTTTATTCCGCATTTAAGTTTTTGCGCTCAAGTCTTACCGACGATCTTAAGAAGATTCGATCGGAATTATTCTTCTATTCTACGGAAGAATGGCGCGAATTGTACACAAATCTTTACAAATTACTCGGTACGCTCTATAAATTCCTCAAAAAATACTATACCGTCTTTATGGAAGAAAAGCGTGCGCGCGGAGTCTGTGAATTCTCCGACGTTGAGCGTTACGCATACGACGCGCTCTATAACTCCGACGGCACCGTTACCGATCTTGCGCGCGAGCTCTCGGAAAAATTCGACGCCATATACGTTGACGAGTATCAGGACGTCAACGCCCTTCAAGGCAGAATATTCGAAGCGATATCCAAGGAAAACAACAGATTTATGGTCGGTGATATCAAGCAGAGCATTTACGGCTTCCGCTCCGCGCGTCCGGAAATATTCCTTGATATGAAAAACCGCTTCCCTCTCATCGGAGGTGAGGGTGACTACCCCGCGGCATCAATATTTATGTCAAACAATTTCCGATGCGACAGGACCGTGGTGGATTTTGTAAACGGAGTCTTCGATACCACCTTCGGTCTTTTCGGAAGCAGCATCGGCTACGTCAGTGACGACAAGCTGAGATTTTCAAAAATATATCCAAACGGTGACTCGCCGCGCGGCACCGCCCCCGAGATACATATTATAGAAAAGCCCCTCTCGGACGAGGGCGAGGACGACGCGGCAGAGGAGATCATCAAGGAAGAGAAAAGCAAGAAGGAGCTTGAGGCAGAGCACATTGCGAAGAAGATCGCAGAGCTTCTTGAAAACGACACTCTCGCATCCGGTAACAGACCTCGCCCCTCGGATATAGCCATTCTTATGCGCTCCGTTAAGGGTGAGCTTGCGGCGGCGGTGACCGATGCGCTCAAGCGTCGCGGCATTCCCTCAAGCATCAACGAGACCGGTGACCTTCTTATGTGCGAGGGGGTCCTTCTCGCGCTATCCTTCCTCTATTCGATAGACAATCCGAGAAAGGACGTCTACCTTTGCGCCCTTATGCTCTCCCCCCTCTTCGGCTTCAGTGCGGACGAGCTCGTTGCGATAAGACGCGCCTCAAAGAGCGAAAGCCTTTGGGAAGCTCTCTCCGATTACGTAAGAGAAAACCCGGAGTACGAAAGAGGCAGAAGATTTATCGCATCGATATTAAAATACCGCAGGCTTGCCGAGGGTGAGCGCGCGGATTCTCTTATATCCCTCATTTACCGCGAGAGCGGTCTTATGGCACTTGCCTCAAAGAACGGAAGCCGCGACAATCTCGTGCTCCTTCATTCCTACGCAAGAAAATACGAGGGCACCGAATTCAAGGGACTCTACAGCTTCATAAGCTATATCACAGAGGTCACCGCGAGGGGCGAGACCTTCCCTGCGGCAGGCTCATCCGACGAATCGGATGCCGTCCGTCTTATGACCGTTCACAGATCCAAGGGACTTGAATTCCCCATCACCGTGCTTGCAGGCGCGGCATCGGCAGCAAGCAAGGACAGAGGATCGAAGATATTCTTCCACGAAAGCTTCGGCATTGCTATCAGAACCAAGGACGACACGGGACTTGCGGTCGTTGACAATCCCGTTGCCCACGCGATATCAAGATATATAAGATCGGTAGAGTTTGACGAGGAGCTCCGCGTTCTTTACGTCGCGCTCACCAGAGCACGCGAGGAGCTTTACGTCTTCGGCTCCTGCCCCAAAAAGACCGCCGACGAATATCTTGAATACGTCTCTTACGTTCGAGATCTCATCAATCCGTATTTCGCATCGAAGTCAAAAAGCTTCCTCGACACGATAATGTTCTCAAGAACCTGCGGAAAGCTTATCGTGGGCGGAGCCCTCGCAGAGAGCGAGGACAGAGAAGAGAGCAAGATAGAAACCGAAGAGCACGCCGAGATAAAGACCGCCGCCTTCACCAAGGAGGACTATATCTCGCGCTTCAGCTTCAAATACGAAAAGGAGCACCTTGAGCGTCTTCCGAAGAAGATATCCGTCTCGCGCCTTTCCCCTGCGATGCTTGACGTTGACGAAAGTGCCGTAGGCATTGACGAGCTTTCCGTGGTTGAAAGCTTCCTTAGTCCCAAGAGCTCCGTCAGCGTGGCAGAGGATCCTCTCGATTCACCTCCCGTCCTTCCAAGTTTCATCACGGGAAAAACCGAGGGCGAGAGCGCAAAGCGCGGTATCGCAACCCACAAGATAATGCAGTTCTGCGATTTTGCAAGGCTTGAAAAGGATCCCGAGGGTGAGGTCGAGCGTCTCGTTAAGAGCGAGTATATCTCACGCGAGGACGGAGACCGAGTTCGCATAAGAGAGCTTCTGGCATTCACAGGATCCCCTCTTTTCTCCGAGATCAAAAACGCAAAAAGCATCCACCGAGAGCTCCGCTTCAACGTATTTCTCGGCGCCGACGGCTTCACCGAGGAGGACGGCAAAAAGGAGCTTCTCAAAAACGAGCGCATTCTCGTTCAGGGAGTTATAGACTGTCTTATAGAAAACGAAAACGGTGAATATCACCTCATCGACTACAAGACCGACAGACTCACGAAGGAGGAGCTTTCGGACACCGCGCTTGCCGAGGCACGCCTCAGAGCCTCGCACACGCTCCAGCTCTCCTACTACAAGGAGGCGGTGAAAGAGATCTTCGGTAAGGCACCGTCAAAGGTCGGCATCTATTCCCTCCACCTCGGGCGCGAGGTAACTCTCGACGTTTAACACCGTTACGAGTGCTTCTCAAAGACGTGGGAGCGCGGGATAGGATACCGGAGACTACGCGCTTCAATAGTTTTTTCCGAGCACCTGACGGGCATCAAAAACGCCAAAGTTGACAAAAGCAAAATTATATGCTAAAATTATAAAAAACCTTTAAGGAGGTACGCCGTGGCATTACAGGAATCGGGCGAGATGTATCTTGAATCCATCTACGTTCTGTCTAAGAAAAACGATCTCGTTCTTTCGATCGACGTTTGCGAATATATGGGATATTCAAAGCCGTCAGTCTCGCGTGCGGTAAAGATACTGCGCGAGAACGAATATATCACAGTTGGTCCCGACGGCAGTCTCCGTCTCACAGAAAAGGGCACGGCGGTTGCCGAGAGTATGTACCAAAGACACACCGTACTCACCACCTTTTTAAAGAAGCTCGGTGTCAGTGACGAGGTCGCATCAAAGGACGCGTGCAAAATTGAGCACGTTCTGAGCGAGGAATCCTTCAACGCTATTAAAAAATACACCGACTGAATCCAACGGTTAAAAAATTAAACGATCACAAAGCCTCTCGCATTTAATTTACCAGAGCGAGAGGCTTTTCGTTTTTAGCGCAAAGTCATACCCTACGGCATTAATAATTTAAGAAATTATTACCAATTCTTAAACTTTTAAAAATCCTCTTGCTTTTCACGTCTTAAGGTATTAGAATATATTTCGCACACATAATAAAAGCGGAGAGGAGGGGTTCCTACGTCATTTATAAAAAAGATCTACAAGATACTTTCGTTTGAAGTCAAAAAACCGAGAATGTACGGCGTGTTTCACGTCGC